>JBDSLX010000088.1:0-4019 GCA_039916145.1 Verrucomicrobiota bacterium
CATACAGATTTGGGAAACGTTTTGTCATCTCCACAAAAGTTGAAAAGTAATCGGGATCGATCAAGCCGCTTTTCGTTCCCGAATGCGCAGCGATCACCGTCACGCCGCATTGCAACGGGAATTCCAAAATCTTTGGATCAGAAAATTCTTTTCGCACCACCGGAACCGTATGTTCGCCGCCGGTGTGCGCCAACAACGGTAATTTCGCTTCGGCCATTCGTTCCCAGAATTTTGTATAGCGAAGATCGTTGCAATTAATGTTTTGGCAATTGGGCAAACATTTCATCATCACTGCGCCGGCGGCGAGGCATCGTTTCAATTCGTCAAGAGCATCGGGACGCGCGGGATGAATGGACACGGCGGGCAAAAATTCCGAATGTTCGCGCGCGAGTTTCAAAACGTAATCATTCGGCACATACATCGAACCGACTCCTTCCATCACAACGCCGCGATCGTCATAAACTTGTTCGTGCGCCAGAATCACGACTCGTCCCAGCGAGGAAGTCCGAACCAATTCCAAAAGCCGCTCGACATAAAGCCGGTCGAGATCGGCGGACCGCACGCTCACCGGAAGCCCAATGTGCCGCAACATGAACCACGCCATTGGCCGATGCAGTCCCGTAACCCGCATCCAACAACCGCTTCCGCCCAGTCCATTGCCGACGATATGCACGTGCATATCGATTAATTTTTAATTCGCCACTTTGGTTTTGTCGTCCATGAAAGGAAAAGTTCGCGTTGAAAAATTTTCTGAAATATACGTGAGCGCCATCGCATGAAACCAGACTCGATTTTTTTAAGAATTTTTTCCGCAACGCTTGTTATTTGCTCAACTTTTCATTGCGTTGCCGCCGAAAATCCGTTCGCCGAAATCATTCGCAAAACCGAACCACTAAAAACTGAACAGGAACAAAAATCTTTTCATCTCCCGCCCGGTTTTGAAATCCAACTTGTCGCCGCCGAACCTGACATCGCCAAGCCAATGAACATGGCCTTCGATGCGAAAGGTCGTCTTTGGATTACCCAATCCCGCGAATATCCCTTCCCTGCCCAACAAGGCAAAGGCCGCGACGCGATTAAAATTTTAGAAAATTTTGATGCGAACGGGCGCGCGCAAAAAATCACCACGTTCGCCGATGGTTTGAATATTCCCATCGGACTTTATCCTTACAAAAACGGCGTCGTCGCTTACAGCATTCCGAACATTTCTTATTACGAAGACACCGACGGCGACAGTCGCGCTGACAAAACCAATTTTCTTTACGGCCCGTTTGGTTTCGACAAAGACACGCATGGGATGACCAGCGCATTTCGTCGCGGCTACGACGGCTGGCTTTACGCGTGTCATGGTTTCAACAACACGACGACGATTAAAGGGACCGACGGCCAATCCATCACGATGAATTCCGGCAACACATATCGGATGCGTCTTGATGGGTCGCACGTCGAACAATTCACCTGGGGACAGGTTAATCCATTCGGCCTCGCGTTTGATCCGCTCGGAAATCTTTACTCCGCCGATTGCCACAGCTCGCCGATTTATCAACTCATTCGCGGCGCGCATTATCCCAGTTTCGGCAAGCCTGACGATGGACTCGGTTTCGCTCCCACCATGATGGATCACTCCCACGGCTCGACCGCGATTGGCGGAATTGTTTTTTACGCCGACGAAAAATTCCCAAAAGAATTTCGCAAAAACTTTTTTATCGGCAACGTCATGACCTGCCGCATCAATCGCGATTCCATCATCGAAAACGGCGCAACGTGGCGCGCGAAAGAGGAGCCTGATTTTCTCAGCTCAGACGATCCGTGGTTTCGTCCCGTCGATATTCAACTCGCGCCCGACGGCTCGATTTACGTCGCCGATTTTTACAATCGCATCATCGGCCATTACGAAGTGCCGCTCGACAATCCGGGTCGCGACCGCGAGCGGGGCAGAATCTGGCGGATCGTTTACACCGGAAAAATGTCGCGCGAAGAACGCAAAGGAAGCGAAGAAAAAAAATCTTCTTCGCAACCTTCGCGGACTTCGCGCGACACAAAATTTCTAATTTCCGAACTTGCCAGCGCCAACATCACCCGACGCATGTTGGCGATGAATGAACTCACCGACCGCATTGGCAAGCCCGCCATTTCTCCACTCCAAAAAATTCTGCGCTCCTCGACCAATTCATTTCAAAAAGCTCATGCACTTTGGGCGTTGCAGCGACTCGGCGGATTGGACGAAAAGATTTTAGCGCGCGCCGTAAAGGATGATTCGCTCGAAGTCCGCGTTCACTTCATGCGAATTCTTGGCGAAAGTTCCGAGTGGAATTCCACGCGGCAACAAATTCTCCAAACTGGTTTGCGTGACAACGAACCGCTCGTTTCCCGCGCCTCCGCCGAAGCCCTCGGCCTCCATCCCGATTTTGAAAATATCCGCCCGCTTCTCGATGCGCGCAGGAAAATTCAAAAAGAAGACACACATTTCCTCCACACATTACGAATCGCTCTGCGCAACCAACTTTTGCCGAAAGCAAATTTCAAAAAAATTGCCGGCTCGGAACTCAGCGAAGCGGATTCTCGCGCCATTGCCGATGTTTCGGTTGGAGTCACGAACGCGGCGGCAGCGGATTTTTATTTGCGCCACGTGCAAAAATTTTCTGAAACCCGCGAGAAACTGGCCAGCTACCTTCGCTACATCGCGCGCTACGGCGAATCGGGAATGGAAGAACTGGCGAAGTTCACGGAAACCAAATTGGCCGACGACCTTGATTTTCAACTCGCGCTTTTCAAATCGATTCAGGAAGGCTCGGCGCAACGCGGCAATAAATTGGCGCAGCCGATTCGCGATTGGGGAACACGTCTCGCGAAACAACTTTTGGTTTCCATCGACGAAAAATCTTTGGACTGGCGTAATTCGCCGATTAAAGGCGACACAACGAATCCGTGGATTTTTCAAATCCGCGAATCTTCCGACGGCGACAAAACTTCGCAGTTTTTTTGCAGCTTTCCTCCGGGCGGCGAAAAGTTGACCGGCATTTTGCGCTCAAGACCATTTACGATTCCCGCTTCGCTTGGTTTTTTTATTGCCGGTCACGATGGCTCGCCTGAGAAACCGCCGATGAAAAAAAATCTCATCCGACTCCGCGATGTGGAGACGCAAAAAATTATCGCAAGCACTCCGCCGCCTCGCAATGACATTGCGCAACCGTTCACCTGGAACCTGGCGGATTACGTTGGCAAAAAAGGTGCGCTGGAAATTGTCGATGGCAACGGCGGACATTCTTTTGCGTGGCTGGCGGTGGGACGTTTTAATCCGCAGGTCGTTCCATTTCCAACCGTGATACCGAGTCAGGTGGATCAGCGACAACAATCGGCAGCGGAACTCGCAGCGTCGTTGGACTTAAAAGAACTTGAACCGCAACTCGCGCAAATTCTCCGCGACAACGAAGCCAATGTGGACGTTCGCGCCGCTGCGGCCAAAGCGTTGGGGAAAATGAGTGCGGGTGCGCATCTGTCCGAGTTTGAAAAATTTCTCAACAACTCAGGCACGCCCGAAAAATTACGCGAGAAAGTTGCCGAAGCGTTGGCCGACGTGAATTCCACCGAGGCGCGAAATATTTTGCTCAATGAGCTTCCGAATGCGCCGCGCAAACTGCAATTGCAAATCGCGCTCGCTTTGGCGAGTAACGCTGATGGCGCGGAAAGTCTGTTGGCGTCGGCGGAAAAAGGAAAAGTTTCCGCGCGATTGCTTCAGGAAAATTCGGTGCGCGAACGTTTGGGCGCGGCGAAAAATCCCGAAACCAAAATGCGTTTGGAAAAATTGATTGCTGGTTTAGCTCCACTGAGCGCCGAAAAGCAGAAATTGATTGATGACCGACGCGTGAAATTTACCGAAGCGGAAACGGACGCGGAATCTGGCGCAAAAATTTTCACGCAAAATTGCGCCGTCTGTCATCAACTCGAAAAACAAGGCGCGCTCGTCGGGCCGCAGCTCGACGGCGTGGGAAATCGCGGCGCAGATCGTTTGATGGAAG
>JBDSLX010000089.1:0-6333 GCA_039916145.1 Verrucomicrobiota bacterium
GCAGTCCAGGAACAATTTGCTTCAAGACTGACAGGAAAACCATTGGCCCCGCTGGCGGGAAACATAAAATAAGTTGAACCGAGCACGTAGCTGGCTGGACCGCCTGCTTGGGTAAGGATTACAATTCCGCGCTCGACGGAGTTTGCATCCAAAATTCTGATTGAGGCGCTTCGCGCTTGGCAACTCGGGTTTGCGGTCACCGAAAACGTGATGTAATCGCTACCCGTGCCATTAGTGGGAGACAAACTTGTGATCCAGTTGGCGGCGGTGTCGGTTCGCCAGGAGCAACTGCTTCCCGTCGTGAGATACATGCTGTCGCTGCCGCCGGAAGGGGGAAAGGCCATACTGCTCGTCGAAAGAAGATAACTTCCCGAACCCGCAGCCTGGTTGACTGTTAAAACAGGTTCCAAATTCCCGTCTGCAATAACAATGGAAGTGAAGCGCGAATCGCAGTTCGAGTTCGGCATCACTGAATAACTAATCGACGCACTGCCCGTTCCACTAGGCGGAGAGATATTGGTAATCCATTTGGCGGTCGTTTTAATGGTCCAGGAAGAGTTGCTGGAGGCGGTTAAAAAGACCGTCTTGCTGCCGCCACCGGCGGAGAGCGCCGCAGTGTTGGCGGAAAGATAATTGCCCGCACCGTTTTGGGTAATGGTCAGTGTTTCCCCCGCAGCGGAGAGGATTCCGACGCGCGCATCGGCATTGGTATTTGATAACACCCGATAGTTAATAGTTGCAAGGCCACTTCCTGAACTGGGCGAAATGTTCGTAATCCACGAAACATCTGAAGTCGCCGTCCAGGTTCCGGTGCCTGTTAACCCCACGCTATTGGTGCCGCCACTGGCTCCGAAATTGGCATTGGTGGGGGAAAGCGAAAATTTCACAGGCCGATCTGCGGCTACCTGAGTGAAGTTCACGGGCTGGCTTTTGATATAAATATTACCCTCTCGCGCAACCTCAGTGCCGTTCGAACTGACGATGTAAGATACCTTTTTCACCTTTCCGTTTATAGGCACGACGGTAATCCATGGATTGGTGTTATTCACGTCCGTCCTCGTGATAAATGTTCCAATCGTCAGGTTTCCATTAGTGCCGCTGGCTGGGGCAGAAATAAAACTGGGACTAATCGAGATCGGTCTTTGTAAAAGGGTGGTCGAACGGCTTGAAATCGTTGTGGAGGAGGAAGACGTTTTCAGGTTTCGAAAACCTCCAAATGAATTAGTAGGAGCCAATAAAAAGGCGGCTTGAATAGCGACCATCGAAGTGATCAACCGCCTCACTCCTAAAGAGTGTAGGTTTTCTGTTGCTTCCAAAGGGCTTAAGTTTTTTTCCATGTTTTCTTTCCAATCAGTCGGCCAGGTTGCAATTGCGGCCGCTGTTTCGCGGTCATTTGCAATCGGCGTGCCATCAATTCTCAAATCAGAGAATGCTGCGGCACAGACTGTGGAGTTATGGAAAGCTACAAGTAGAGCTACACTGCTAATTACAAAGGATTTGAGCCAGTTTATCACGAGTGATAATTCAGAAATTCCGGTGGAACCAAGGCCTGTTAACAATGAGAATTTGAGACAATTGCATCATCTTAATTGTATAAGAGTGGGACTTCTCTGATAAACAAAAGTTCCCCTGATTTCTATCGAATCTTGTGTACTCATTCCTTTAAATACCGCTTATGCTTGTCGGTCGGCCCAAAGCTTCGCCACTGCTTAGGTCCGACACCTGTTACAAAAGGAGGGGAATCTAAAGCAATGCGTGACATAAACCGTTTTTTTTAGAAGAGTGCAAGCTCTTTATGAGGAAATGTGGTAAAGAATCTTCGGCTTATCCACGACGAGAACCGCTTGGCAAACGCTATTGATATTCTTCGGGCAAAGTTCTATCGTTCGGGTGTGCCCCAGTTTAACCATATCAACCATATCAGCCGGAGCGTTTTTCTTATTGCGATGAACAGAAAACGTCACGCCTGGTTAAGTGGCAGGCAAGGGTTCACTCTCGTGGAATTGCTAGTTGTCGTGACGATCATTTCGATTTTGGCTTCACTATTACTACCTGCGCTCTCCCATGCAAAAGAACGGGGCCGTCGCGCCGTTTGTCTGAGCAACCTTTCTCAAATTTTAAAAGCCTGCACCATGTATGCGATGGATAACGAAGATAAATTTTTTCCTGCGCGCGCCGGTTCCGTCCAAATTGCGCTTGATCCCTTGCCGCAGAAAAGTGCGATG
Organism: Verrucomicrobiota bacterium; assembly: GCA_039916145.1. Taxonomy (GTDB): domain Bacteria; phylum Verrucomicrobiota; class Verrucomicrobiia; order Limisphaerales; family CANJXF01; genus CANJXF01. The sequence continues at coordinate 2,226 of JBDSLX010000089.1, forward strand.
GCTGCGGGTTTGTTTGGAAAAATTTGGACCTGCCCCAATCGCCCCAGCTTTCCCGTTTATGAGGCCACCTATGACCAGTGGCTCATCGGCTACCAATATTTCGGCGGCATCACGAACTGGAATACCCCCCGCGGAAACTTTCGATCCGCCAGTCCCGTAAAACTTTCCTCGGCCAATCCATTTTGGGTAGTGGCTGCAGACGCAACCTTGAAGATCGACAACGCCTGGGGCGGTGGTCGCGACATTGCCTTCAGCGACATGCCCCCACATCGAAATTCCAAAAAAGAACCGGAAGGCGGAAACCAGGTGCATATCGACGGGTCCGCCCGCTGGGTCCGATTTGAAGACATGTATTTGATCCATAGTTGGAGCATGAATTCTCAAAATTGGCGGAACAGCCCCCGACAGGCATTTTTCTTTCAGCAAGATCTCGGCGAATACGGAAAACGCGAACCGGTTAAAGCCAAGCGGGAGTGACTTTCTTTAATTTCTCACAATTCCCCTTGGAGTCTCTTGTCATAGTTTCCTCACATGAAATATAGACGCTTCGGACGCACTGAACTTTCCATGCCGGTTTTCTCGTGCGGTGGAATGCGCTATCAATACAAATGGCAAGATGTCGATTCCAAAGAAATTCCAGATAATAACCAAAAGAATCTTGAAGCGACAATCCAACGCGCGATTGAACTTGGAATCAATCACATCGAAACCGCGCGGGGCTACGGCACTTCGGAGATGCAGCTTGGAAATATTTTACCGCAATTGCCGCGCGAAAAAATAATCGTCCAAACCAAAGTCGCTCCGCACGCCAACCCGGAAGAATTTCTAAAAACATTCGAGCGTTCGATGAATTATCTCAAGCTCGACCACGTTGATTTGCTCGCACTCCACGGCGTCAATAATCGCGATTTTCTAAATTGGTCGCTGCGAAAAAACGGATGCGTCGCCGCCGCGCGAAAATTGCAAAAGGAAGGGCGCATTCGTTTCCTGGGTTTTTCCACGCACGCGACCACCGACATCATTCTCGACGCAATTAACAGCAACGAATTCGATTACATCAATCTGCATTGGTATTTCGTGAACCACCTGAATTGGCCAGCCATCGAAGCCGCGCGAAAACACGATATGGGCGTCTTCATCATCAGCCCGAATGACAAAGGCGGAAAACTTTACGAACCCCCTCCAAAACTTGTCGAACTTTGCGCACCCCTCACCCCGATGCAATTCAACGATCTTTACTGTCTTGCTCGCCCGGAAGTTCACACGCTCAGTTGCGGCGCCGCACGGCCAACGGATTTTGATGAACACGTGGCCGCGCTGAAATTTTACGACAAAATTCCTGAAACAATTGCGCCAATTGAAAAACGTCTCCGCTTTGAGATGGAGCAAATGCTCGGTCGTGATTGGTGCGAAAATTGGTTCTCAGCGTTGCCCAACTACACCGATGTCCCTGGGCAAATCAACGTTTCCGAAATCCTGCGCCTTTGGAGTTTCGCAAAATCGCTCGACCTCATTGCGTGGGGGAAAATGCGCTATAATTTGCTCGGCCAGGGCGACCATTGGTTTCCAGGAGAAAACGCAGCCAGCTTTGACGAAAAACAATTGCGTCAGGCCGTAAGAAAAAATCCTTTTGCAGAAAAGATTCCGGAAATTCTCCGCGACGCACATCGAATGTTGTTTGATTTGCCAAAAAAACGGTTGAGCCAGAGTTAATTTTGGCGTGCGTTCTTTAGTTTTATCCCTGATTCCCGTGATGAGGTTTTTCTGATTCACTTGCAACACAGGACAAATCGCACGACGGGACATCTGCATGAAAAAACTTTTAGAAGAACTTCGCCGTTCCAAACACGAAAAAATTAAAGTCGCTGTCACCGACATTGATGGCGTGCTGCGCGGAAAATATGTTAACAAAGAAAAATTTCTCTCTGCCGCCGAAAACGGGCTTGGCTTTTGCAACGTCGTTTTCGGCTGGGATTCAGGCGACGTTTGTTACGACAATACAACTTACACCGGCTGGCATACTGGTTATCCTGACGCCCTTGCAAAAATTGATTTAACCACTTCACGAAAAATTCCGTGGGAAAATAACCTCCCCTTTTTCCTCGGTGATTTTGAAACCAGCCACGGCAAACCGCTGGAAATTTGTCCCCGCCAGCTTTTGAAAAAAATCGTCGCGCGCGCCGCCAAAGCCGGGTTCTCCGCAAAGTGTTCGATGGAATTTGAATGGTTTAATTTTCGTGAAACCTCTCAAACTCTCGCCGATAAAAAATTCACATCAGTCAATCCGCTCACTCCGGGAATGTTCGGATACTCGATTTTGCGCACGAGCCAGAATCAGCCCTATTTTGCCGCGCTCATGGACGATCTCCGAGCTTTTGGCGTTCCGATCGAAGGTTTGCACACGGAGACTGGTCCCGGCGTTTTTGAGGCCGCTATTCTCTATTCCGATGCGCTCGAAGCGGCCGACCGCGCGGTGCTTTTCAAGAGTGGAACCAAGGAAATCGGAAATCGTTTTGGTATCATGCCCAGCTTTATGGCCAAGTGGAATTCGCAACTGCCCGGTTGCAGCGGGCACGTTCATCAAAGTCTTTGGCGCAATGGAAAAAATATTTTCCACGATGAAAATGATCCGCTGAAAATGAGTAAAATTTTCAAGAGCTACGTCGCCGGCCAGTTGCAATGCCTCCCGGAGATTTTGCCGTTATTCGCACCGACCGTGAATAGTTACAAGCGACTCGTTGATGGTTTCTGGGCGCCCACAAAAGTCACCTGGGGCGCGGATAATCGCACGACGGCTCTGCGCGTCATCCCGGGGAGTAAGAAATCGACGCGTCTGGAAACTCGCGTGCCCGGTTCGGATGTGAATCCTTACCTCGCTCTGGCAGCGGCCATCGCCAGCGGTCTCTTTGGCGTGGAAAAAAAACTCTCGCTCAAAACCACGCCAGTCCAAGGCAGCGCGTATTGGGAAAAAAACGCGGAACGCTTGCCGCGTAATCTTTACGAAGCAACCATGCGTCTCTCTGATTCAAAAATCGCCCGCGAAATTTTCGGCGATGTGTTTGTCGAACACTTTGTGCAAACGCGTCTTTGGGAGTGGCGACAGTTTCAAGACTCAGTGACCAATTGGGAATTGCAGAGATATTTTGAAATCATCTGACACATGGCTATCTCGACTTTCAGCTTTCCAACTTTAATTTATTTTGGCGCGGGTGCTCGTTTGCAACTTCCAGATTTTCTCGCGGAAAACAAAGCATTCCGCCCACTCGTCGTCACGGACAGAGGCATTGCGCCGTTGCCAATGTTTCAGGATTTTTTAAAAATTCTTTCGCACGGCAAACTAGCTGTTTCAATTTTCTCAGAAGTTTTCGGAAACCCAACTCAATCGCAGGTCGTCGCCGGCGTGAAGATTTTTAAAACGCACAATGCTGACTCGATCATCGGTATCGGCGGCGGTGCGGCGCTCGACGTGGCCAAGGCAATTGCGCTCATGGCAAATCATCCTGGCGACCTTTTCGATTATGAAGACGGCAAACCCGACGCGCGCCCGATTGATCAGCCGATTCCATTTTTGGTCGCATTGCCCACGACTTCCGGAACGGGCAGTGAAGTGGGACGCAGCGCCGTAATTTCGGACGACACCACGCACATCAAGAAAATTATTTTTTCACCAAGGCTGTTAGCGAAAGCGGTTTTTGCGGACCCGGAATTGACGCTCGACTTGCCCGGAAAAATTACCGCCGCCACTGGAATGGACGCGCTCACGCATTGCATCGAAGCTTTTCTCGCCAAGAATTATCATCCGCTTTGCGACGGCATCGCTCTCGAAGGACTCCGTCTCGGCGCGGCAAATTTGGAGAAGTGTGTAAAAACTCCGCGCGACATTGAAGCGCGCGGCGCGATGATGATGACTTCGATGATGGGCGCGATTGCGTTTCAAAAAGGGCTTGGAATAAACCATTCCTGCGCCCACGCGCTCAGCGCAATTTGTGATTTGCATCATGGACTGGCTAACGCCGTGATGATGCCTTACGCGCTTCCATTTAATATTTCTGCCGTTCCAGAAAGGTTCGCGCGGATGGCGACGACCCTTGAACTTCCCCAAAAAGAT
>JBDSLX010000090.1:0-3517 GCA_039916145.1 Verrucomicrobiota bacterium
TTCCCAAATTGCTGGAGAACCAGCACGAGCGGAATCTGGCAAAGATTCAATAATGCGAGGGCGATGCGATGTTTGAAAATCTTTGGCAAAAGCAAACGTCCGAATTTTTGAAAGTCTTCGCGAGTCTTGATCAGCAAGGCGTCGAGTTCCGCGATCAAATCGTATTCGTGTTTGGCGAGATCGCTCTCGGGAAGTTCCTGCGAATGCGAAAGCAATATTTTAAATTTTCCAAAACCTTTGAACAAATTGCGCACCTTTGCTTCAAGCTGATTCCATGATTCTTTTTCCTGCGACAGGCTCGACTTGAATTCCAGAATGGTTTTGTCCGCCGTCGCGCGATCCGTTTCGTGCTTGCGATGCATCTGCATCGTCGCCGTCTGAAGTTTGTGTTTGCGGCGACCTTCCTGATCGCCGATTCCTGCCAACGATTGCTTCTGGCTGTTCTTGTAAGCCTTGCCGATCCACCCCTTGCGCGCTTTTTGTTTTGCTTCGGCGGATTCCTTTTGCGCTAGAAAATTTGTGTCGGTTTCCGCAACCGTTTCCGCCAAACGAGTGTTCAATTGCTCAATGGCTTTGTCGCGACGCTGGCGTTCGGTGGAAGTTGCGCTCTGAAAATCCTGGTTCAGTTTTTCTTCACGGGCGGCGAAATCGGCGACAGTCCTTTTCAGGTTGTCGATCAGTTCGAGCGTTTCGTTTACCCCAGAATGGCTAATCACAGTCAGTCCTGATTTTGTTGAGCAGTTTGTCCAATTGATCCATCACCGCAACTGTCGCGTCCACGCCGTCAAAAAGCTCGTCTAAATATTCGCGCTTAAATTCCTGGCTTTTTGCGTCGCGCCAATATTCCTGGGTTTGTTTCCAATCCATCGACAACGCTTTGGTGATCGCGGCGAGCTGTGATCGATTTGCGCTCAGGCTCATGATTTTTTTTCCTGTTCGCTTGTAGGGCGGTTGTCCCCAGCCGCTGGGATGGAAATTTGTTGGGAAGCTTCGTTGGAAACCGGCGCAACACCGCTGTAGTCGTCCAGCGTTTTCACCGCTTGCGCAAGATACGCAACCGCCTTTGGCATACTCGTGACTAAAACCGATTCCAGTTTTTCCATTTTTTTCGCCAACGGCTCGACTTGATTTCCGAAATCGCGAATCCATCGCTTCACGACTTTTAATTTTTCTTCCGCTTCGTCGAGAGCGCGCTTGGCTTTGTGAACGGCCATTCGTTCGGCGGATGAAACTTCGCGCAAGGCCGAAATTTCCGCGCTAAATAAAGCCTGTTGCGCGTCCTGAAGTTTTTGCAGACGGCGGCGCACCTCGCGTTCCCAGAAAACGCGCCGATCACTTTCGAGCCAGACGCGCGTGCGAATCACGTCGTCGCTGACCTCTTCCAAAGCGGGACGCGCCTTGCTGAGATAAACGATCAGGTTCGCGCGAAACGATTGGAGCGCTTCGACCGAAGTGACATTGGCGCGTGTTGCCATGAACTAACGTTGATTCAAATATTCCTCGATGCGTTGCGCTTTGCGCATCAGATAAGGCGTGTGTTGATTGGAAATTTCGACAAACTTTTTAAACGCCTTCATCGTCTGCTTGAATTCATCGGCGAACTTCGTGTGTTCCTGGTCCTGCCACGAATCGCCCAGCGACGCGAACCGCGCCTGCAACGAGGAAATTTTTGTTTGGAGGTCGGCGTTGAACCGCTTCAACTCTTCAGCAAAGCGCCTCACTTCTTCGGGATCAATAATGGCCTGCGGCATGGCAATATTTATACTCTCTTTGCGTGGGCAGGCAAACCGCGAATCCGCCCGCACTTTTGTTTTCTTGTTGTACGAGAGCAATTGTCTAAATGTCCACACAACGCATGTCTCGCCAAACAACCAATAGCCCCGCCGACGCGCAACATCAAATTTGATGTTGAAGATTTATGGAGTTCACCGTAGAATTTTACGAAAGTAAAAACGGACGTTCGCCCGTGCAGGACTTTTTGGAAGAACTCAAGGCCAGCGACTCCGGCGACCACGCGGCAGTGCTTCGTGGTTTGGCGAAGCTGCGGAATCGCCAGTATCACCGCGAGCCATTGTCCAAGGCGCTCAGCAACGGCCTGTTTTAACTCCGGCACGTCGGCAAGTTGAACACACGAGTCATGTGGTTCTTTGTCAAAGACCGGCGCATTATTGCCGTTCACGGCATCCGCAACAAAGGCCAGGCCATCCCGCGCCGCGACCTCGACACCGCACAGGATCGGATGCGTGACTGGCAGGAAAGATTTGAAATATGAAAAAGACCAACTTTGATCTTTATCTGGAAGAACAACTGAAAGACCCCGTCTTTGCCGAGCGCTTTGAAAAGGCGGGCGAAGCCTGGGACGTGGCATTGCAGATCGCGGCGCTCCGTGAGAAGGCCGGGCTTTCCCAGAAAGATCTCGCGCGCAAACTCAAGACTTCCCAACAACAAATCAGCCGCCTCGAATCTCCGTCTTATGAAGGCCATTCCTTAAGCATGTTGCGCCGCGTCGCCGAAATCCTTGACGCAACTGTCCGAGTCACAATTTCACCGCGCGAAGAATCCGGTACTGCGATTCTGTCGGAAGCGAAAGTTTCCTACAAAACCCGGCGCAAACCATGAATCGCGAAAATGTCGGTGATTGTATTCGTAAAATATTTCCGCACAGGCAACCCGCGAATTAAGGTGCAAAAATGCCGCCGTTTCCAAAAAAATCGCAATTTTTAATTTAAACTAGCTGTAAACTTAACTGTGAAAGAATCGTTGGATCAGGTTTTTTGAAATTTGGCCTTTGCAAAATAACACGTTCCCAAAGATCGTGACATGCTTCTAAATCGAAACCTTCTGCATAAAAACGAGTGTAGCGATTACATGCAAAGCCCGGAGCACGAAATCGATCGAGGTAAATATCTAAACTGTTAACCATGATTTCCTCAGCCGGAATAATCCAGACGTTACAGTTCGTCAGATAAGCTGATTCACTTGGGTGAGCCACGTGATTAAACGACGGGCAACCTCTTTCCAATCGATGTAGCTTTTCTTCTTTGGGCCAATCATGGTCATTTTCTGTTTCAGGCGAAATCAGTACGAGGAAGTAAAAATGGACTGGTCGCTTCGGTTGTTTATGCTGCGTTTTCTGGAGAGGCGAGAAATGAACTCGCGGCACCCCATCGCAGGAAGAAATGCGTGCCACTTTAGTTTCAAAAGATAGGAAATCTTCTCCCATAAGAATCCTAGCGTCCCCCGCGATGCTCATTGCCTCCCTACTATTTCGAGATCGAACTATCTTTATGTTGTCTTTTTTTATTTTGCCAATATCGACAGTAAAGCGGGACAAAATTGTTTTGCCAAGGGCATCATCATTAAGTGGCCCTTTGTAGGCTAAAAAATCAAAATACATAATTTGAAAATTAAAAACTGACGGGAATTAACTGCTGCTTTAGGAGCCTCCAGCGGTGCTGAAAGAAAAAAGTAAGTTGACGTATTTGTCAAACGCTTTCGCGGTGGCTTTACCGCTTTT
>JBDSLX010000091.1:0-3901 GCA_039916145.1 Verrucomicrobiota bacterium
ACGATTTTGAAATTCGCTTTGGCCGTGGCGATGCAGGGACGAACGTAACCGCCGCCGGGAAAATTCGCACCGCGCAACTTTTCTCCGCCGTATAAAATCTTCCCACCTTCGCGCTGAAGTTGCTTGAGCGCGGTCTGCATTTGTTCGACCGCCCCAGAATCAATCAGCGGCCCCATCAAGGTTTGAGGATCGATTGGATTTCCAATCGGCACTTGTTTGTAAGCGGCGAGAAGGCGTTGTGTCAGTTCAGACAAAATTGTTTCGTGGACAAAAACGCGGCGCGTCGAGGTGCAGCGTTGTCCGGCGGTTCCGACTGCGCCGAATAAAATCGCGGGCGTCGCCAGATCCAAATCCGCGCTGGGCGCGACGATGATTCCGTTGTTGCCGCCAAGTTCGAGCAACGTTTTTCCCATGCGGCGAATGACCATTTCGCCAACGGAACGTCCCATGCGGGTTGAGCCGGTTGCGGAAATGAGCGGGACGCGTTTGTCATTTACCAAACGTTCGCCGACGTTTTTTCGATTGCCCACAATGAGACTGAAAATCGCGGGATCAACTTTATTCGCGCGACAAACTTTCTCGGCAATTTTGATTGTGGCAATGGCGGTCAGCGGAGTTTTTTCAGATGGTTTCCAAAGCGTGGAATCACCGCAAATTGCCGCGAGCGCACTATTCCAGGCCCAGACCGCGACGGGAAAATTAAACGCGCTGATAATTCCAACGACGCCGAGCGGCTGCCACTGTTCCATCATGCGATGTTGCGGACGTTCCGACGCAATAGTCAGCCCGTAAAGCTGGCGCGAAAGTCCGACGGCAAAATCGCAAATATCAATCATCTCCTGCACTTCGCCTTCGCCTTCCGCCAAAATTTTTCCAGTTTCAAGCGTGACGAGTTTGCCGAGATCTTTTTTCGCAACGCGCAACGCATTTCCAAATTGTCGAATGATTTCGCCGCGTTTCGGCGCGGGAATGATTCGCCATTTTTGAAAAGCAGCTTCGGCACGCGGAATGGTTTTTTCGTAATCGGCGGCGGTGCCTTCGCGAACGCGCGCCAAAACTTTTCCATCGATTGGCGAAACGCTTTTGACGGTCGGCCCGTTGGCAAACCATTCGCCGCAGAAGACTCCGGGATTATTTTCTTTGAGGCTGAGTCGTTTCAGCAGGGCGGCGGTTGATTTCTTTTCGTTTGTTTTCATCCGATGCTGATTTTTCTAAATCGTGTTTGGTTTTGAGCCTTGTAAAGGCGGCATATTTATAGCCAATGCAAACACGAGGTCAAAGCTCCGTTGGGAGCGGACTTTGGGCAGCACGTTCACTTTGCCAACGGTTCGAGCGGTTGGCCGTACGGCAAGTCATCCGGCACTTCACAAAATTCGCCCACCGCGTTCCACAGTTTTGAAAAATCCTTGTTCACGTCGCCGGAAAGGCAGTCGGTGATGTCGCCTTTAAGGTCAGGATATTTGTCGATCACTTTCTTGAAGGAAAATCCTGGATCATAAAATGCATAAACAAGTTTGCGCATGTTTTCGATTCCCTCGCGCATGTAGCGGGCGTAATTGACGAAACGCGATGGCGAAAAATCTTTGGCAAGGATCGCTTCACTGACAATTTCTCCAGCCATGACGCCGCTCTTCAGAGCCAGCATGACGCCGGAAGAAAAAACAGGGTCTAAAAAAGAAAACGCGTCGCCAACGAGCAGCAGACCTTCGCTGGCGCAGTGACGTGAGTGAAAAGAAAATTCGTTCGTGACAAAAAATTTCCCAACTCGTTGTCCTTCCGCCAGATATTTTTTAATCCAAAGATTTAGTTCCACTTCGCGCGCGAAAATCTGGCCGAGATCTTTCACGCCGTCGCGCGTCAGATATTTTCCTTCAGCCACGACGCCAACGCTGACCATGTCGTTGTGTTGCGGGATGTACCAGAACCAACCTTTCTCGGGGACGAACGCGACGGTGGTGGCACCTTCATCAATGCCTTCGTCCCGTTTTGCGCCTTTGTAATAAGTCCATACGGCGACTTTTTTGAGAAACGGATCGGTCGTGCGCCAACCGTTTTTCACTGCGGAGAAAGATTCTTTGCCGGAACAGTCGAGCGTGATGGGTGCAAAAAAATCCTGAATCTCGCCTGATTTATTTTTGGCGCGAACGCCGATCACGCGATCCCCCTCGCGCAACAATTCTTTGACTTCCATTTCCTCGAGGACGATTGCGCCTCGTTCGCGCGCATGGTTCAAAAGCATTTCGTCAAATTCGGAACGTAAGACCTGCCAGGTTTGCGAAACATCTTTGTCGTAACGTGTGTCGAAATAAAATGGCTGCGACGCTTTTCCCGACGGCGCAATAAACTGGACGCTATATTTTTTGGTGAATTGCGATTGGCGCATTTTCTCGACGAGACCAAGTCGTTTCAGCGGGAAAAATGTGAACGGCAAAAGCGATTCGCCGACGTGATACCGTGGAAATTTTTCGCGTTCCAACACCAAGACTCGATGACCTTGTTCGGCTAGAACAGCGGCGGCGGACGAACCAGCAGGGCCACCGCCGATGACGATTGCATCGAAGTTGTTTTGTTTGGAGTTCAAGTTTAAGGAGGGAGAATTTCCACGATTTCTGCCAATGGCCGATCCCAAGGATCAACCAGCGTATTTCGTCGGCCATAAAGCGAATGTGCGACGGTTAATTTTAAAGCACGATTGATAAAATTGTCTGCACTCAGCGTGAGAAAAGATTTTGGACGACTCGAATGTGCGATGTTGAATTTTTTCAAAATGTGGCCGAGCGGACGATGTTCTTTCAAAATTTCTTTGCGCGCGTCGTCGGGAAATAAATCCAGGTTAATTTTTATCGCGCCGAATTCGACCGGTTTTTGTGAGCCATTCAATTTCAGAATCACCTCGCGAAAATACTCGTTTTCATGCACGTGCCGCGCAAGCAGTTCGATGTGAATCGTGTCGCAGTGGAATGACTCAAGGCGCGACGTCATGTCGCCGTCATGGACAAGCAGCGATTTATAGGGTTCCGGCATTTCGGACGGTTCGACGCCCCCGACGGTGGGAAATGCTTCGCCGCGTTGTCGGTAAAACTCGTCGAGCGGATAGACATGGGAATAAATCGCACGATCCGTAAAAGGTTCCGTTGAACCAGGTTTAAGATTACGCATATCTCGCATTTTTATGTTCGGGCAAAAAGAATTCGTGGAGCAACCGATCCACTTGCAACAAACCTTCTCGATTTAAACTTACGACATCTCCTTCAATTTTTCCAAAACCCCAATCGTTCAGAGTTTTCAGCGAGGCAGCGAATCGTTGACGTGGATCGACACCGAATTTCTTTTGGAAATATTCGCAGCTCACACGACCAAGTTTGAGTTGCAGAACAAATTCGCGGACGAGTTTTTCGTCATTGGTCGGAGTGAGTGCGCGGAAGATCGGCAATTCGCCTTGCGTGATTTTCGTCACGTAAGTTTCGAAGTCGTGATGGTTTTGATAATGCGTGCCGCTAAAATGGCCGAAGCTCGCCACGCCGAGCGAAAGCAAATCCGCCCCCGCCCAAAGTTTGTCGCGATAAACAAATTTTGATTCGGATTGGGGAGCGCACGCCTCTGGCGTGTGCTGCGAGGCGTCTCGCCGAGCAGTTCGTTCATCTAAATGTTCGGTGTCAGTGGAACGAGTTTCCGGCGCGACGCCGGAAACGGCACGCGGGACGCGTGCGCTCCCCTTCACCGCCGTGTAAGCGCTCGCAATCGTGTAACCGGCTTTTTCCAACTCGCTGAATGCGTAATTGACCCAGGCGCGTTTCGTGTCCCAATCGGCGACGGGCGCGACGAGTTTTCCCTCGGCTTTCATTTGCTGATAAATCGTCGTGTTGTAGGGAATTTCCATTTCGTAAATCGTCACGCTGTC
>JBDSLX010000092.1:0-5577 GCA_039916145.1 Verrucomicrobiota bacterium
GACGGTGTCATTGGCAAATACGCCATCGGCGGCGCGGTGGGTGCGACTTTTTATCTGGAGCCTTTCGCGACCATCGACATTGATATTTTTGTCTCTTTCAAAAAGGACGACGCCAATGTGTTGCTCACGCTTTCGCCCATTTACGAATACTTAACCAAGCGCGGCTGCAAGACCGAAAACGAATATGTCATTATCGAAGGCTGGCCGGTGCAGTTTTTGCCAACGGGCAATCCGCTGGAAGAAGAAGCTTTGGAGCGGGCGATTGAAACGCAACTCGATGGAGTTCGGACGCGCGTCATGACGGCGGAGCATCTGGTTTCCATCGCCTTGAAACTCGGTCGGCCCAAAGATTACAGCCGGATACTGCAATTTATTGATGCAGGAATTCTCGACTCAAAAAAGCTCGATGCCATTCTTTCTCGACATCAGTTGCTTGAAAAATGGGAAGCGTTCGGCGATAGATTTCTCAAGAAGTTATGAGCGAATGGATGCGCAAAATTTTGGAAAGCAAACGCGCGACGCGCAATCGTCTGGCGGCGCTTCCTTTTTCCGAAAAGGTAAAAATTTTGGAGAAACTTCGAGATCGCAGTATTTCCATTGCTTCCAGCTCATTGAGAAAGAGTCCGGCCAAAAGCTAAAGTAAGCGAAGCGGCTGGTTGGGATGCATCTTGACGCTGCTATCGAGTAGGCAGCCAGCATCGTTCGGAGTTCCGCCTTCAGGCGGTTTTTTGATGTGATTACACCCAGTTGCCTGAAGGCGGAACTCCAAACGGCAGCAGTTTAAAGATGCGCCTGTTGATTCGCGCATTTGCTTTCAAACTCGACACACCTTTTCGTTCGTCGCACATTCGGCGCGATTGAACGGCATGAAAAAATCTTCTCCAGTTTCCCGCAGCGGACGTTTCGCCAGCGGGCCGGGCGCGGATGTCGCGCAATTCACCGAATCCATTTCCTTCGATTGGCGGCTGTGGGAACAGGACATTCTCGGCTCCATCGCTCACGCCACCATGCTCCAGAAAATCGGCGTGCTGACGAAAGCGGAGTTGGCGCAAGTCAAAAAAGGGTTGGAACAAATCGGGCAGGAAATTTTCGACGGCAAATTCGAGTGGAAACCGGAACTGGAAGATGTCCATATGAACATCGAGGCGGAATTGACCAAACGCATTCCCGCCGGAGCAAAACTCCACACCGCGCGTTCGCGGAATGATCAAATTGCGCTGGATATTCGGATGTGGTTGCGCGACCAGATCGCGGAATTTTCCAACGAACTTCGCGCTTTGCAGAAATCGCTCGTCGAACTCGGCGCGAAAAACTCCGACGTGATTATTCCCGGTTACACGCATTTACAACGCGCCCAGCCGGTTTATTTCGCGCATCATTTGCTCGCCTACGTCGAGATGTTTGACCGAGACCATTCGCGGCTCACTGACTGTTTTCAACGCGTGAACGTTTGTCCGCTCGGCAGCGGCGCGATTGCTGGTTCCACTTTGCCGCTCGACCGCGAACTCGTCGCGAAACTGCTCGGCTTTATTGACGCGAACGGCAAGCCGCAACTCACGCAAAACTCAATGGACGCCATCAGCGACCGGGACTTCGCCGTGGAATTTTGCGCTGTGGCTGCGTTGGTCGCGGTGCATTTGTCGCGACTTGCCGAAGACGTAATTCTTTGGGCGAGTTCGGAATTCAATTTCATCAAAATCGCGGACGCATACACAACCGGCTCATCATTGATGCCGCAGAAAAAAAATCCCGACATCGCCGAATTAACGCGCGGCAAAACCGGTCGGGTGTTCGGTAATTTAGTTTCACTGCTCACGCTCCTGAAAGGTTTGCCGATGACTTACAATCGCGATTTGCAGGAGGATAAAGAGCGATTGTTCGACACGACGGACACGATTCGCGTCACAGTTCGGTTAATGGCGGCGATGTTGCAAAATATTTCCGTCAACAAATCGGCGTGTGAAAACGCAGCGAGTGATCCTGCTCTGCTCGCGACGGATCTCGCCGATTATCTCGTGCGAAAAGGAATGGCATTTCGGCAAGCGCATCACGCCGTTGGCGCAGTCGTCGCGCTCGCGGAGAAATTAAAGAAGCCGCTGAACAAACTTTCACTTAAAGAATTTCAATCGGTGGACAAAATATTTAGCGCAGACGCTTTGGAAGTTTTTAATTTGCAGAAGGCGATGGCGCAAAGAAATGTCGTTGGTGCGCCAGGAACAAAGGAAGTTGCGAAGCAGCTGGCTCGCTGGAAAAGAATTTTAGTTACGGATTAACACAGATGAAACACGGATTCAGAATTTGCATTTGTGAATTCGCTTTGCGCTGTTTCATTTTCTTCATCTGTGTAAATCCGTGTTAATCCGTGGCTAAAATGTCTTCAGAACTTCTCACCTCATTGCTCAAAGAAGTTTCCCGTTCGTTTTATCTCACGATGCGGGTTTTGCCGGGCGCAATCCGCTCGCAAATTTCCCTCGCCTATTTGCTCGCGCGCACCACCGACACGATTGCGGACACAGAAATTATTTCGGCGGAGCGACGCCTTCAAGCATTGGAAAAATTGCGCGCGCGAATTTTGGGAACAGGCGCGGCGCGACTGGATTTCGGCGAGTTGGCGCGCCATCAAGCGTCGTCGGGCGAAAAGGTTTTGCTGGAGCGTTGCGAAGATTCGCTCGCGCTGCTTTTGCAATTTTCGAAAGATGATCGACAGCGGATTCGGGAAGTTCTGGACACGATCACCAGCGGACAGGAACTGGATTTGAAAAGATTCGCGGGCGCGAACGAAAAGCAGATCGTCGCGCTGCAAACCGAAAGCGAATTGGACGACTACACCTATCGCGTCGCCGGTTGTGTGGGCGAATTTTGGACGAAGACTTGCCTGGCGCATCAATTCAGTAATTTGGAAATTCATGATGACGAAAATTTATCTGAAAATTCTTTTGAAGAATTGGGCGTTCGTTTCGGCAAAGGATTGCAACTGGTGAACATTCTCCGCGATCTGCCGCGCGATTTACGAAATGGCCGCTGCTATTTGCCCGCCGATAAATTAGCTGAAGTCGGACTCGCGCCCGCCGATTTGTTGCAACCCGTCAACGAAACCAAATTGCACCCGCTCTACCATCGTTATCTCGATCTGGCCGAATCGCATTTAGCGGCGGGTTGGAAATATACAAACCTCATTCCGCGCGGGCAGATGCGACTGCGGTTGGCCTGCGCGTGGCCGATTTTAATTGGCGCAATGATGATGGGAAAATTGCGCAGTACAAATATTCTTAATCCAGCACATCACGTCAAAGTAAGTCGCGGTGAAGTCAAAAATTTAATCGCCAAGTCCTTCACACTTTATCCTTTTGCTCGCGCGTGGGAATCTCAATTCGCTGCGGCCAAGCGCGTCCGCAAATGCTGTTGATTCTATTAGTCGTTTCTATTACTACTTTGGCATGCGATTCCAAAAGTTATTGATTCTTTTCATGGTGCTTAGCGTGAGCCTGGCGTTATCCCAATCGGTTTTATCAGAGCAGGCGGACAAAGAAGCGATGCGAAAAGCCAAAGCGGAACAGGCCGCCATCCGCAAAGCGGAAGAAATGGTCGCGGCGGAAAAGGAAAAAACGGAACGGGAGGCGCGACGCTATGCGAAACGTCAGGAGGAAGCTTTGCGCAAGGAGCAGAAGAAGGAATCTGCTCGCCAAGCGGAGGCGGATCGCAGGGCGCTAGAGCAAGAGAGACTGGCCGCCAAAACATTTGGAACTAACGCGAATCAGAAAATTATTTACGATGGCGAACTCGTTCGTCTCGTCCGAGATTTGCCCCCCGGCCAAACAAACAACGTGGTCGTGGATAAAAAAGCAGAAGCCAGAGCGGAGAAACTAGCCAGAGAAACTCGTCAAGCTCAGGAACGCGAAGCTGCCCAAAAAGCAAAGGCAAATAAGCAAGGCAAAGCCGAAATGTTACGCGAGAAAAAGACCGTTCCCGTCCCGGCAACCGTTCCTGCAACGACCATTCCAGATTCCACCGGAGACCAGCTTTTGGATGCGCTTCGGAAAAAACAAGCTGAGTTGGACGCGCAAGAAGGATCGCTTCCGATAAAGAGGATTCAAAACGAACCAAGGACAAAACCGATCACCGAAATCCGCGCTCAACAACTTGCGCCAACTGTGGCCAGGGCTGAACCGCTTCCGCAGGCAAAATCCGAAGAATTTTTCCGTGAGAAAAAAGCAGCCTCGGCCACTTCAACTCCCGTAATTATTCCTCAATCCACCCAACCTGAACCGGCGAAAATTAATGAATCTTCTATTGCTGAATCTTCACGGCTCATTGCGCAGACGGATGCTCCCCCGACGGTTGCTCCCCTTAAATCGAGTCCAGGTGATTCCGATCCACTCCTTGAAATCGTCCGCCGAAAACAGGCTGAGTTGGATGCGCAAGGGAACCAATCCACTAAACGGGAGCCAATTGTTCAGCCAACACCGAGGCGGATTGAAGCGGTTGCTCCCGAACCAAAAGCACGCGTCGTGGAGGTCCGCCCCAGCCCCATTGAAGAGCCAGCACGGGTTTCCAAACCGAGCGTGGTTGTTCCGCAGACCACCGTTCTTCCCCCGGAATCCCAAGATCAACTCGTCGAAATTTTGCGAAAAAAACAAGCCGAGTTAGATGCACAGGAAGGCGTGACAACACGCGCGACGCCCGTTGTCCAAACTGCCCGCCCCGTTGACACAAAAAAATCTGCCGCAATCGAAGATGCTGCGGCCAGAGAACGCGAGGAATCCTCGAAGCGCATTCGTCAAATCGAGGCGGAAATAAAAGCCAAAGAAGAAGCAATTAAAAAGACGATTGCGCAACCATCCGTCGATCCCGCGCCCGCCCCCCGCCCTTCCGCTCCGCCAAAAATTTCCGCAAAAAAAAGCGAAGCCATCAACGCCGCTTTGGAAACCAAATCTGGAGTACCCACGGCCAAACCGTTGACCGTGGAGAGCGGCTCCAAGGAGGGGCGACTCGCCGACTTGCTTCGCAAATACAAAGCCGACGAAATTACTCCGCACGATTATCATATCGAACGCGCGAAAATTCTTGCTGAACCCTGATCAATTTTTATTCGCACCCCGCCAGCAAAAACTGGCGGGGTTTTTTGTTTCCGTAAAAGTTTCCCCTTTGAACTTTGAAACGCGTTTGGCATAACAACGCGCGAATGCATCATTTTCATTACGTCGGTGGAAAATTATTCTGCGAAAAACTTTCCGTCGAATCTCTTGCCCAAAAATTTGGAACGCCTCTCTATATTCATTCCCAACGAACGCTGACCGACCGATTTCTTCAACTCGATGCCGCGCTCGCGCCGCTCGACCACATGATTTGTTACGCGATGAAGGCGAACTCGAATCTGGCCGTCATGCGCGCGCTGCTCAATTGCGGCAGCGGTTTCGATGTCGTCAGCGCCGGAGAATTGCAGCGCGTTATCGCGGCAGGCGGCAATCCGAAGAAATGTAGTTTCGCCGGCGTTGGAAAAACAGAACCGGAAATTGAATTCGCGCTGCGCATAGGAATTTATTCGTTCAACGTCGAGAGCGAGCCTGAATTGCAACG
>JBDSLX010000093.1:0-1976 GCA_039916145.1 Verrucomicrobiota bacterium
TGCCTGTGTTTTTATCTAGAATTGAATTCATCCTCTTTAGTTAATCTTAATTTAACAGAAACGAGTGAGTCTCAACAAACAAATTCTCGTTCCGATTGGTTACTTATAGGCGTCAAAATGGTGACAACTTGTAATCTCTTCGGGCGTTAACGCACTAAGTTCCATCAATGACCGATTCACGTCAATAAAAAACATGTCAGAATGAAAACTTTTTTTCATTCCTATGAAAAAAGTGAATGCTACCGGAGGAATCTAGGGGGTGGCTTTAGCAGAAAAACGATACATGTCTCCTCGATAATAGGCGTCTTCAATTTCCAAAATCAGACCTTTCCCACAACAGGTGACGCCTTCGACTCGAAATGCCGGGATCGGTTTTTCCAACTGAAAAGTTTTTAGCCAGTCGCCTTCCAACAATACCGTGCTTAGCATCTGATTGAATTCAATCATTCGAATGCCGTAACTTTTCTCATAAATGTCGAAGAGGGAATGCTCCAGATTTTTGCGATGAATATCCGGGCAAAACTGTAATGAAATAAAGCGCGTCTCTTTCATCATCGGCACGCCGTCAGCGAAACGGAGCCGCTCGATTTCGCAGAAGGGACCTTTGAGGGTGTATTCGCGTCCGTTGATGATTCGAGAATGGTCGCCGTCCCGCAGATGAAAACCAATCAGCTTCGTACTCGGTTTGCGTCCGGCTTCCAGCATGTTTTTCGTAAAACCAAAAATGCGGTTCACCGAACGTTCTACGGTGTTGTTGCGAACAAAAGTTCCTTTGCCTTTGATCCGGGTAACCCAGCCTGCTTTCTCCAATTCGTGAAGTGCTTTGCGCGAGGTGGTGTTGCTAACTTTATACTTTTCGATGATTTCGTTTTCAGATGGAACAATCGCGCCAGGGGTCATTTCTCCCTGTTGAATCATGGAAATGATTTCCCGGCTGATCTGAAAATATTTCGGAGGATTGTAATTTCCCGTTGGCATGGATTTGTTTGTCGGAGACCCCAAGTTAAGGAGCAACCCTGAGCCTCTGTCAAGAATGCTTGCGTTGGAGAACAGAAGGTTTTCTCGCTGATCCGTGTTAGCTCAGTCTAACTTGCTCGGAGGTCACGCCTCGACCGTGATTGCATTCCAGACTTTGCCATTTTTATCGGCATACTCGGCCAACACTTTTTCGTGCTCAATCAGCACGGCGCGCACGACTGCGGAATCGTCCGCATGACCGAATTCAGGAACCGTGTCAGGGATCAAATCCATTTGGCGATGCGCATAAACTAACGCAAACGCTGCGTTCGCTACCGCAACGAAGGGCAGTTCTTCGGCCATTCCTTCCGCGAAATCTTCAATCAGGTCGGCCAGAAATTCCAATTGTTCGGCAAGGTGCGGATGCTTCGGATCATTGATGTTCGCAAATTCAAGTTTGAGCATCGGCAATTTCTTGTGAATGCCCTTCAAAATCTTCGGCGTAATCTTTGACGCGCCGTTGTGAACAAACTTGACGATTTCACCCATACGCGAATCTTCCCGCAAGCCACGAAAATTAACAAGCCGGTTCTCGCCGATTCATCGGTCGGGCTTTGCCGCAAAACCCTGAGGACGACGCATCACACAATTTCCAACGGACATTTTGGCAATGCATCCAAAAATGCCTGCCCGTATTTTTTTGCGAGGACGCGATTATCGAGTACCACCACAATTCCTTTGTCGCTTTTCGTGCGGATCAATCGGCCGACGCCCTGGCGAAATTTCAAAATCGCTTCCGGCAAAGAAAAATCCATGAACGAATTTCCGCCGTGCGCTTCGATGTTTTCAATCTTCGCTTCGATGAGCGGATGGTCGGGAACGGCAAACGGCAATCGTGTGATGATGACATTGGAAAGTGCTTCGCCTGGAACATCCACGCCTTGCCAAAAACTATCCGTGCCGAACAGGACTGAATCCACATTGGCTTTAAATTTTTCCAACATGAGCGAGCGCGGCGT
>JBDSLX010000094.1:0-18571 GCA_039916145.1 Verrucomicrobiota bacterium
TGCGACTAACGGAGTTTTTGTTTGGACGCCAACGGAAGATCAATTGGGCACGAATGACTTCACCGTTCGCGTCACGGACGATGGCGTGCCCGCTTTGAGTGATGCGAAATCATTCTCGATCATGGTCGTTTCGTTGCCGACAATTCTGTCGGTGACGGAGTTGAATGGCGACGTGACGCTGACGTGGGATTCGATTCCTGAGCAAAACTATCGCGTGCAATACAAAACGGATCTCGATGGAAGTGTTTGGAATGATTTGTCCGGCGATGTCACGGCCAGCGGTAGCAGCGCGAGCAAAACCGATTCAAGCGGTCTGGCTGAACAGATGTTTTATCGCATCCTCGTTTTGCCGTAGCGACAAAATCCTGGTAGGAGCCGAGATGACGAGGCTCTGACCTTTCTGCCGGAATATTAGAGCCTCGTCACCTCGTCTCCTACCGTTTGCCCCAAACAATTATTGCAATCTTCGCTGCATTTAGGATTGTTGCGGGCTTATGAAGATGAATTTCCGCAAGTTCGACCTCAAACTCCGCCACGAATGGACCGTCGCCAGCAGTTTAAACAAAGGGAAAACCGTCTTTGAAATTGTTCTGCTTGATCTGACCGATGACAAAGGCGTGGTCGGTCTCGGCGAATCCGCCCCGGCTTCCCGTTATAAAGAAAACGTCGGCACCGTCATGGAATTTCTCAAGCAAGTTGATGCGAACAAACTTTCTTTCGACGATGTGCCCGGAAGCATGGCCTATCTCGAAACTTTCCCCGGCAATTACGCGGCCAAGTGCGCCCTCAACATCGCCTTGATGGACGGCGCGGCGCGCCAGGCCGGCCAGCCGATCTACGATTTTCTTAAGCTCGGCTTCCAGGAAAATCGCCACGTCACCTCCTTCACCATCGGCATCGACACGCCGGAAATGATTCGCCAAAAAGTTCTCGAAGCCGAACCGTATCCCATTTTGAAATTAAAGACCGGCGTGCCCGACGACCAGCCGAATATGACCGCCTTGCGCGAAGCTGCGCCCGGTAAAACCGTTCGCATTGACGCCAACGAAGGCTGGAAAACCAAAGAGGACGCCCTGCGCAATCTCGAATGGTTCGCCCAAGATCCGAACATCCAATTCTGCGAGCAACCAATGCATTCCTCCACCCCACGCGCCGATTGGGTCTGGCTCAAAGCACGCACGCCGATTCCCATTTTCGCCGACGAATCTTTTCATCACGCCGCCGACGCCGAGTTTTGCGCCGAATGTTTTCATGGTGTGAACGCCAAGCTCATCAAGACCGGCGGCATCAGCGGCGCCTACGACGCCTTGCAAGCGGCGCGCCAGCTCGGCCTCAAGACCATGATTGGTTGCATGATCGAAAGCAGCATCCTCACGGCTGCAGCCGCGCACCTGGCCGAACTGACCGACCACCTCGACATCGACGGCAATCTCCTTTGCTCCAACGATCCTTACCTCGGGCCGACTTCCGTGAATGGAAAAATCTCATTCGCCACGGCCACGGAGCAAACCGGCCTGCGCGTCCAGGCGAGATAAATGCACGGTAACAGAAACCAAAGAAAAGGCCGGGACTCTAAGCCGGAACGATGCAGTTGAAATCACCCGCGATGCGACCGGAGCGCGGAATTTATTCCGCTTCAACTCAATTTTGACCTGCCGCAATCGAAAGACCTAAAGGTTTGCCATATCGAAGCGGACTAAACCCCGTTCCGGTCGATTCTGCCGCGCCAACCTGCGTCAACGCATTTCTTAACTGCATCGTTCCGCCAAAGGTGAACGTGCGGCCAAGTTGAAACGATCGTTCACGGCTGCTTTTTTTCGACTGCTGCGGCAATCGTATTGACGCTTTGGAGAATATCCTTGGCCTCGCCCGGGTCAGCGATTTTCAATCCAAAATTCTTGTCGAGCGCGACGACGAGTTGGAGAGCGTCCACCGAGTCCAGCCCAAGACTGCCGGGTCCGAAGAGGAGTTGGTCGTCGCCGATTTCAGCGGCGGTGACTTGGAGCATGAGGTTCTCGACCATCAAGGCTTTGATTTTTTGTTTCAGTTCGTTGTCGTTTTGCATGGGAAAGCGTCGGAGAAATGAAGATTAGGATTAAGAGTATTAAGATTAGAAAATTCCGCCATCAATTTTGAGGGTGGAGCCTGTGACGTAGCTGGCGTCGGCACAAGCCAGAAAACGAATGGCGGCGGCAATTTCTTCGGGCCGTGCGAATCGGCGCATCGGGATTTTCAGGGCCAACGCTTTCTTTTCCTCATCGCTCATGGCGGAGAGCGCTTCGGTTTCGACGTAGCCGGGACAGACGACGTTGACGGTGATGCCGATGCGCGCCACTTCTTTGGCCAGCGATTGCGTCAGCGCGACTACTCCGGCTTTGGCGGCGGCATAATTCGACTGGCCCGCCGGAGCGAGCAACGCGCTCAGTGACGCGACGTTGACGATGCGGCCATTGCGCTGCGAAATCATCGTCGGCAAAACGGCCTGGCATCCGTGGAAAACAGCGTCCAGATTCGCGGAAAGAATTTCCTGCCACGCGCTCGGCGGCATCGTCGCAAGAAGGCCGTCCTGATGTTTGCCGGCATTGTTGACGAGAACATCGAGGCGCTGATGTTCGGTTTGGATTTTGGCGACGGCGTTTTTCCAGGAGTCGGGTTGCGTCACATCCAAATCGAGGCAGCGGCAATGGTCGGGAAATTCGCTGGCCAGTTTTTCAGCTTGCTTGCGCCGCGAACGAACGCCGAGCCAGACAAAATTATCCGCGCGCTCTTGCAGGAAAGATTTGGCAATGGCCTGGCCCAGACCGCCGTTGGCGCCGGTGACTAAAATGATGCGAGAAGTCATTTGCTGTTGCAGAACTGCGCGCCGATGGCTTGCTGATTGCAACCAACGACGCTGACGTTGGCCGATTTGTAACCTCCCGCACGGATGGCGTCGATGGCCGAGACGCATTGCCAGGCCGCTGCCGCCATCAAACCTTCACCGAGAAACGATTTTGCCGAAACGCGGTCGGCGGTCCAATCTTTCCATGCGTCCAGTTCGGCGGCATCCAAGAGCGGCATGGCTTGCGTGCTGTCGCACAGAAGCGCGCGCGTTAAATCACCATCGAGTTCGGCGCGCATTTTTTTCGCGGCGCAATGGCGGGTTTGCGTTTTTAAAAAGGGATGAGCGTCGGTGACTTTTGAAAGTTGAACCGCGAAATCCTGGTTCGGTTCCGTGCGCAAATAAATCGCGCCAGCACCATCGCTTAAAATCATTTTGCGTTGGAAACGGCGAAAGGCGTCGGCGGTGAGCCAATCAGTTTCTTCCGCGCCGATGACGAGGCATCCATCGACGCGATCGTTCACCAGCCAATTGGCGGCGAGAGCCAGTCCTTGCAAAAAAGTTCCCGGGTCGCCGACGATGGTATAGTTAATCGCGTTGGTTCCCAGCAGCGCGGCAAGATGGCTGGCGGGCGCATTGAAAACCGTTTCAGGAAAAACGAGTGGACTGGCGGTGGCGGGATCGCGCAAAGTTTCGTCGTAAAAACGCCGGGAATAATTGATGCAGCCGGACATCACGCATTGGACGATGCCAAGGCGCAATT
Source organism: Verrucomicrobiota bacterium (assembly GCA_039916145.1). Classification (GTDB taxonomy): domain Bacteria; phylum Verrucomicrobiota; class Verrucomicrobiia; order Limisphaerales; family CANJXF01; genus CANJXF01. Next base: position 3,585 of record JBDSLX010000094.1, read on the forward strand.
GGCCATTGGAAATTAATTTCGCATCTTCGCCCAGTGCTTCCAATCCCGCCGCGACGCCAAATTGGGTGATCGAACTGGTGCGGCGGAGCCGGGCATGAGTCAGAAAACTCGGGCGCGACGAGGGTGGGGGAACCTGTCGAACTTGCAGCGAATTTTCCCAGCCGGGTCGCGCCAACGGTTTTGTGGCGAGAGGTTTCTCGCGCAATGCTTCTCGTAACAATTCAACGCCCCAACCTGCGGGCGAAACCGCGCCGATGCCTCGGACGAAAATATTTTTCAAGCAACCCTCCTTAAAATGAGGGAAGCATTCGCGCCGCCGAATCCAAACGAGTTCGTGAGGGCGTATTCCAACATTGCCGGGGTGGGCTCTTGCACGATGGGAAATTCGCAAGCGGGATCGGGCGTTTGCAAGAGGGAAGGGGGCAACCATTGTTCGCGCAACGCCATCAAGCAAACGACGGTTTCCACCGCGCCCGCCGCGCCCAGCAAATGTCCAATGCCGGATTTGGTGGAGCTGACTGGCAAATTCTTTCGGTGTTCACCAGCGAACCGATTGATGGCGGCAGCTTCGGCGCTGTCGTTGAGCGGCGTGCCCGTGCCGTGAGCGTTGACATAATTGATTTGAGCCGGATCTAAATTTGCACTTTGAGCGGCGGCATTCATGGAAGCCAGGGCCGCGTCGCCCTGCGGATGCGGCTGCGTGAGATGGTGCGAATCGGTCGCTGCGCCGTAGCCAACAATTTCTCCGAGAATTTGCGCACCGCGCTTTTCAGCCGATTCAAATTTTTCTAACGCGAGCACGGCGGCGCCTTCACCGAGAGCGAGTCCGTCGCGGTGCGCATCAAAAGGTCTGCATTGAGTTGGCGACAAAGCTTGCAGCGAATCGAAACCGGAAAAAACAAGTTGGCTGAGCGCATCGTAGCCGCCCGTTAGAACGCGTTCAGCTTGGCCGGTTCGAAGCAACTCCCAGGCATGGCCAATGGCATTCGCGCCGGATGCGCACGCATTGGCAATCAAAGTAATCGGCCCGCTGAAACCAAAGGCGTCGGCAAGATCGAGCGCCTGGCGTTGCGCCTGATAATGAATGACTCGCGCTGCCTGACTGCGATGAAAATGGGGCTGGTCGATGGCTTGACGGAAATAATTTTCTCCAAGGCCCATGCCTCCGCTGGTGGTACCGAGGGCAATCGGAAGATTTTCAGAGGCCGTCCATTTCGCTTGATGCCAGGCCTCGTGCGCCGCGAGCAAAAGCAGTTTTGCCGCGCGGTCTGAACGCGACCAATGACGTTTGCTTAAAAGCGTGTCGGGCATTGTGTCGGGCAAACTAACTTCCGCCGCAGTTTTCACTCGTTGACGCGAAACATCAAAAAGGGTCACCGGTCGAAACGCCGTTTTGCCCAGACGAAAGCCTTCGGAATTTTTTTCCCAACCAGAACCAAACGCGGTAATTATGCCCACTCCCGTGATCACGACGCGACTTGATCCATTTGATTTTTTCTGGGGCGGAAACAACACGGAACCAAGTATGCGAGAAACATCATCGTCGTGTAAGAAAAAACTAACAGACCCGCCTGCGCATTTTTTAAATAATGTAAACCGCAAAATAATCAGCCGGAGATGTTTTCCATCTCCGGCTGATCACGCATGGTGTTTCCGGGGATTACTCAGTCAGGCGAACGCGATAAAATTGCGCTTTATTCACGAGATTGGTGTCGGTGAATTCAACCGTTGCGCCAGTGCCGGCAATATTGCTGGAAATAACCGACCAATTTGTGCTGCCCAGGGATGTTGCGGATTCCAACACGTAAAGTTTAGTCAAAACCGTGGGCCATTTCAGTTTCAAACCGTTGCTCACCTTTTGCGGTCCGTTAATCAGGGCTAATTTGGATAACACATCAATTGGATCCGTCCCGGCCCGATATTCCTGCCAATTCAACATTCCGTCTCCATCTGCGTCAGCGTTGGCTGCGGAAAGAAGATTGTTGGAAACGCTGCCGAAATTCTTCAAACGCCAGGAATCAGGAATGCCGTCATTCAGGCTGGAACCAGATCGGTCGCTCGCAGTCAGTAATCCAGAGAGCAGCTTTTGTGGGAAAATACCGAGACCATTGGGTGAAGCCGATGCGTGTTCAAAGCGAATAGCATACGCGGCATTTGCGGGCAGTCCCTGTGGCAAGGTAATCGTAAGCGTGCCAATATTATTTGTTCCATAGACACCCGCTACGCCACGATTAAGCCACGCGCCCGCAGAATTTCCGCCCCCTTGCGAATCCGAGAAAGCAGGTTGTCCCAGCACGGACGCAAATTGAACGGATGGAATTGCCGGAGAACTTTCTAAAGGCTCCAGCTTGAAATTGAACATGGCGATACGCACCGGGAGGCCACCCTTGATTTCTGCCCGAACGGGAATCGAAATGGTTTGGTTTGTTCCCGCAATAGCATCGCCACTCGAAAAAGTGACAAACGGTGATTCTCCGTTGCTAACGTCTGCCAAATATTTTGGGGCATCGGCTTTGGCATCGAACTGCGCTGGAAAAACGTTAGGGACTTCGACCACATTGAGAAATCCATCGCTCCAGAAGCGGGCATACCACTTTAATGTCGGATCCAGGGAGCGACGATACGTAACGTAAACATCGTCCACCATCAGTTGCCCGTCGCCAAAGGTGAGGGTGTCAATGGCAAAGGTGTCGTCCACGTTCAAGAGATTCGTGTCGGAACCCGGCGACGAATCCATTGCGTCGAAGAAATCTGAGCGTCTGGGAGCATAGTTGAGTTGGTAAACTGCGGATTGGAAAACTTGCATGATATCGCTGTTTACGACGTAGCCATCGCCGAACTCTCCGGCATTAACCCAACGAAATGGCAGAGTGTCTCCCACGACATACTTGCGACTATCGGAATTCTGAATCGTAATCCTTTTTATGGCATTGATTGCCCCGGCTCCAAGTGAGCCATTTTGGGGAGCCTGGATGCCAAGCGGAGCCGAGACTCCGTCGGTCGTTCCAGAGGGCCGTCCAACTTCAATCTGGTACATATCATTTGCTTGAGCGGAGCTTGGAATTTGAAATCCGTATCCTCCCCAAATAATTTTTCCGTCTGCCGCACCATTATAAAATATATTGTGCGCTCGAGAAAAGGTTCCCAGATCTTGGGACAGCGTGGGATAAAGATTGGTTTCTCCGAACCGCTCCAGCCAGGCTAAAGTCATAAGTCGTGGAAAGGAATTGGAATAGTTCGGGTAGATTGGAATAAATACAGGGCCCGCTGGCTTCAAAACTCGCGTAATGAAATGCGGGAGTTCGTCCAAATTGGGCGCAACGTTCAGATTCGATGCGCTCAAATTAAATTGGAATGTATAAATCTTCTGTCCAGGCACGAGCGATGTCGTCACAGGTGCATAAAAGTGTTGCCCTGCCGCCCCGACAAAATCACTGGAAGCTTCACCACCGGCAAAACCAAAACTGATGCTGTTGGTTTGATTTACCGTTGGGCCAGTGCCCACGGTTAAGATAGCGTCTGTGCTGGTGGTAGTTCCAGCGGGGTTGGTCACTCTTACGGTGTAAGTCCCCGCGTTACCCGCATTCACACCTCCAATTGAAAAAATATTGGTGTTGGCTCCAGAGATGGCAATGCCATTATAATACCATTGGTAGCTGAGCGAATTCCCTGTTGCCGCTACCGTGAAGCTCACACTGGAACCAGTTCCTACGGTCTGGCTGACGGGTTGAGTAGTAATGACCGGAAGTCCGCTCCCTCCGCCACTTTCGCCCGTCCCGGAAAGATTCCCTCCGGTGGCCCGTCGCAATAAATCCCAGTAAATCTCGGTGACATACACGTTGCCATTTGTTGAAACAGCGACGCCTATTGGTTCCCGAGCGTGAGCATTGGTGCCGTTACCTTCCTGCCAGCCGGGATAGAAGGAAGCATTCCATAAATTACTACTGACTCCATACAAGGTGCTGACTGTGCCATTGGGCTGGATGATCCGAACTCGATGGTTAAAACGATCTGCCACCACCAGAACTCCGTTGGTGGCCTGAGCCAGTTTATAAGGTTGATTAAAGCGTGCGACTCCATTCGATCCATCTACAAATCCAGCCGGGCCGCCTCCCGTCAAAATCGTAATTGCATTTGTGGCGAGGAGGTTAATGACGCGGATGGCGTTATTGCCCGTATCGCTTACCGCTAGGTTGCCCGAAGCTAAAACGGCGATTCCTTGCGGCTGATTAAACCCACTTGTGACCGTGGTCAAAACGCCGTTTGTATCGATCTTTTTCACAAACCCGTTTGTCTGCGTGATGTAAATATTTCCAGCCGGGTCGAGCCCGAAGGCGGAAGGTGCGGTCAGCACAGGCGTCAGGGTGGTAATCAAGTTGCCGGTCGTCCCAGCCGTGCCGTACTTGCGAACTCTTCCGTCGCCTGCCGTCAGCACCAAAAGATTTCCCGCCAGGTCAAAGGTTACATCCACCGGCTTGTTCAAGCCGGAAATAAACGTGGTGGTCTGGCTGTTATTCGCGTCGCCCAGAGCCGTTACCTTGCGCACTTTGCCATTATCGCGATCAGCCATGTAAAGGTTGCCCGCGGAATCCAAGGCCAAGGCGTAAGGATTTTTAAAACGCGCCGTCAGGTAGGTGTTCCCATCAGTCGAGCCTTCATTGGGGCCGCCACCGAGAGTGTTGACGGCCACTTCACCCTGTGTCGCCATTCCTGCGAAGAGGACGACCAGACCTAATCCAATTGGGGTAACAAAATGCCGGAGGCAGTTTCGGAGGGGAAATTTTTTATGAGTTTGCATATAATTAAGTTGGCTGCTGTATCACAAGTGCAATCAATGGCCTAACTTTTTCCCGGTTCTTTTGGCGTGTATTTCGGCTTGATACTATTATCAGGCTTGGTCCAATCAGCCGGCTTGCCACTGTCCCACGCGGACCACTCTTCGTCGGGTTTTTCTTCCATTCTCTGGCGCAGAAAGTCTCGGTTGTCCCCCGAACGTTGGAAGTCTCCGGTATCGATGATCGTCGGAGTGACGAAAATGACCAGATCACGCTTATCCCGCGATTTTTGGTCTTTGCGAAATGCCAGACCGATTCCCGGCAAGTCGCCGAAAAATGGAACCTTCGTGAAGGACTTGGAACTGTTGTCCTGACGCAATCCGCCGAGAACGAGCGTGTAACCGCTCGGAATCATCGCCTGCGTCTGTAGCTTGCGGCGGCTGAAAATCGGGGCGGAGTTGACTTGATCGTGCAGGATAGTCGTTTCCGGTTGCGCTTCGCGATCCGAAATCTCCGGACGCAGATCAAGGAACACATTCGATCCACCATAAACTCGCGGTGTGACTAATAATTTAATACCAATTTCGTTGAGAATGGTATTGTTGGGGCCTGCCAAAAGATAATTAGGTTTGACGGTGTTCGCCTGAACCGAACCGCCCGTGTTGGCTCCTTGTTGCTCTTCAAAAACGGGAATGTTGCGCACAACCGAGAGTTCGGTCGGAACGTTCTCCAAAGTGACTGCGCGAGGAGTCGCAATCGATTCGGCGTCCGCATCCGTGTTAAGAAATGAGAGCGCGACTTTGACCCCATCCGCATTAAGAAAAAATGTTGAGGGACTGAGTCCGGAAGCTGTGTTGGCTGTGATGCCCGGTCCGCCGATGAGTGTATCGATCATCGTCGTCGTCGTCGTCTGAGGCGAACCCGGCGTGGTCTTGCCAGGAACAGGCGTGGGCTGCGGAACTCCGGGCTGCGTGGTGCGACTGGATGTGCCGGAGGAAAGTCCGTTTCCAAACGTGATGTTTTGTTGGGACAATGTATCGGTCCAATCAATCCCTTTGCTGGTGCGAGGATTTTTGTTGATCTCCAAAAAGCGAGCTTCAATCAAAATTTGTTTGGTTTGCGTGTCGAGCTTTTGAATCAAAGCATCCACTGCTTCCAAATCCCGTTCGGTCGCCGAGATGACGAGCCGGCTCGTCCGAGTATCCGCCACGACTCTGCTGCGAGAGGAAATTGTGTTTGTTAAAATGGACACAAGGTTGGATGGGGTGCTGTATTGAAGCTGGAAAACTTTCGTGAAAAGCGGTTCCAACGCGGCGGCGTCTTTCTTCGTGACGCGAGCGATCTTGGTTTTTGGATCTCTGACCAACTGAAGCTTGTTATTTTCCAAAATCGCCATCAGGGCTTCCATGGCCGTGACGTTTTCCCATCGGAATGAAACGGTTGGTTGCGCCGGAATTTTTCCGGCGGCATCCGGGGGCGGGTTCAACACCGCTGGATCAAACTGAAAATTAATCCCGGCCTGACGCGCCAAAGTTCTAATTGCGTCTGGCAGCGACGCATCATCAATGGTGATGAGCGGCACGATTTCATCTTCGCCTTGGCCTACGGCCTTGGTTGAAGGGATTGTATCGGCACTACTCGTTGTCTCAGTCACGAGATTTGTCGTCTCGACGGTGACGGTTGTCGTTACGGCAACAACATTTGTTGACGCAACTGGTTCGGCAGAAATATTTGTCTGCGCGAAGCTCGGCACGCTACTGGCAACGAACAGAGCGACGAGGAACAGGTTTGTTTTGGTTTTCATAATTGTTTGGGGCTAAGTAATGTTTGGGGGTTTATTTCACAGACCTTCACGCAAGCGCAATTCCTTCTGTTCAGTATCTCCTTCCACGGAGATGATTACGGAGTTTTCACGAATTTCCAGGCAATGGACCTTGACCTGACCAGTCGCGATCCTCACGTAAGCGGTTTCACCTGCGGCGAGCGGCTGGTTATTGATCAAAGCAAAACGGCGGTTGGCCGGGCCGGAAATTCCCTTGAGCGAAAGTTGGATCAGCGGCGCAGTTACTTTCGTGTCCACCGCCGGAAGTTTTTCTGCGCGCCGCGCTGATTTCGGAAAGAAAGGATCTTTGCCCTTTTTTAAATTGTCGTCGAAAACGGATTTTTGCACGATGGGTTCAGCCTCCGCCGGCGCCGCATTGGTCGCAGCAGCGGAATTCGGTTTGGGAGCCGCATTGGCTTTGGCAATCGCACTATAAGCCGCAGGATGGGCGACGGCCGTGAGCAATACGATCTGTATGCCCAAAAGTTGGATGGACTGTTTCAGATTTTTCATCGGCATTTTCGTCATTTAACTGGTTGGTTTAATCAACGCCACAATTTCAAACTTAAAATTGAGTTTTTCCGCCTCATCCGGCCCGCTTTTTCCTGTGGGCGTCAATTCGATATTTTGGACTCGGGCATATGGAAAACTGTTTTCAAACTCAGCTAGAAACTTGCCAAGGTCATGATAATGTCCCATGCCCTTGAGTGGGAACGCCGCTGCTTTGTAAGGAAATTTCGGCAGGACTCCAGCCTCTCCCAGGATTTCCCGCTGGAAATCCAGGAACGTCACCTTATGCGCCACATTGAAACGATTGACGGTATTAATCATCCATAAATAAATATCGCCCGAGGCCATGCCTTCTTCGATGGTCTGCAATGCTTGCGTGTCTGTTTCCAACTTGTTTTCGATTTCCTCGGATTTTTTCAAAAGGTTTTCCGCCTTCTCCACCTTTTGCTGCATGTCTAATGTTTTTTTCTGGACGCCCGCCAGCGTGACGTAGCGCGTCTTGATGACGACTAGCCAGAGTCCAGCGATCACGGCAGCAGCCGCGAAAAGCACCAGCACGATTTGTTGTTTCTTTGCTTTGGAAATCTTATTCATTGCGGCGAACCTCCGGATATTGAATTTCGAGCGTAAACATGACGAATGGTCGGACAGGATCACTTGGGTCGAAAGCCGGCTTGGAGAGACTGGTCAGGCGTAAGGCATCGGCTTTGGACAGATTGGTTTGGAAAAAAGGATATTTCGCAATCGCTTCCTTGAACTTGTTGTAGGTCTGTTCCGTCGGATTCCAGTCCTTCGCTTCAATCGTGACCCCAATTTTCTCAACCGAGGCTGACGGTTTGGCGACACTTGTTTTTGGAGAATTTGTTTTGGCCGCCACTGGTTCGATGTAGGTGTAAACCTGTTCGGTTTTCATTCGCACCGCCTGCACCTGATCGACGACCGTCTGTTGCAAGGCGTTTAAAGTTGAGCCCCATAAAAAACGATTCGTGGACAGCCGATTCAACGAACTCAATTTGCGCTCGATGGTGGCGGCCTCTTTTAAATTCTCCGTCACTTCGGCGTGTCTCTTTTCAATCGAAACCCAATGTGCTTGATGCTTTTTAAATTCCGAATTGGCCCGCATGATTTGGGCTTGCACCGACAAGCACCAGAGGAGGACCAGCCCGACGGCAAATCCTGTCGCCCACAAGGTTCGTTTGGCGGGATCGCGTCGCCGTAGTTCTTCCGCGGCTTGGGCTTCGGCTAGTAAATTGATGCGGATTGGCATAAGAGCTGAAATTTAAAATGAACTCGCCGCCGCCCCTAACGCGACCGTGAGTTGGGAGGCGATTTGTTCCAGTTCCCCGATTTGCTGTGGCGGCAACGCCACCGCCAGAAAACTGGCCGGGTTCCAATTGGTGCAGGGAGCCATGAGTTCCGTTTGCAAGGTCTGAATCAAATATTCAGAACGCGCGCCGCCACCGGAGACGTAAACCTGGCTCACGGTTTTTTCTTGTTGATGTTCAAAGAAATCAATCGACGCTCGCAGTTCGCGGCCCAGAGGGGACACCAACGGTTGCAAACTCGATTCCACTTCCGTCGGCATTCCAACTTTAATTCCTTCGGCTTCGGCGTAGCTGATGCCAAGTGCTTCAGAAAGGCCGGTCGTAATTTTGTCGCCCCCAATGGCCACGACACGGCTCAACGCCAATTCTCCTTCACATAAAATATTGATGGTGGAATTTCTAAACCCAATGTCCACCAGCGCGATGACTTCTTTAACGAAACTTTCCGGTTGCGCTTTCTCAAATGCATTCACCGGCCCCAAGGCGCTCAACGTGATTTGGTCGGGAATCAGACCCGCGGCTCTCGTCGCTTTTTGCAAATCATTGACAAACTGGTTCCTCGCCCCGCCTACCCACACTTTGAATTTGGCAGGAGCCGCTGCTTTGGCCGGTTCGGCCTTCACCCCGTTGCGCGGCGCCAGAATCGAACAGTCGAAAACGTGATCGGGTAATTCCTGCTGTAGATAGTTTTTAGTGTTGAACTTTAGCATCAGCCGCATTTCAGAAACGGGCATTTGCGGCAATTCGGCCGTCCGCAAAATTGAATCCGCCATGCCGATGGCCAACGTCACTTGCTTTGTTTTCGGCTCCAGCGCTTGCGTAATCGAGCGCAAATGTTCACCCAGCAATTCTGCGGAAGGAGTTTTATCGTAAATGGGAGCGTCCTGAATGGCGTAACGCAACAGGCTGAATCCATCGCCGTTGCGTTGCAAATAAACTGCTTTCGTCGTCCGGCTCCCCAAATCAATTGCGACAATCTGATCGGGTTTGGCGGAAGAGCTGCCAAAGAACGGCAACCTGCGTCTGGACTCTTTTTGCGTTGTATTCACTTCGGATTACGGCGATAGCAACTCGCAGGCCGAGTTCTCATTTCTGCGATTTGTCCCCCAGAAATGAGAGAATCTCTTAGAAAAGCTCTTCAGGCGTGAGAATCCAGTCGAAAACCGAATATTAACTGAGCGACGGGCTGTGAACGCGAATCCATCATTTAGGACGAAAGGAAAACAACTTGTCCTATGTTTTGGCAGTGATTCTCGATTTTGAAAATCGGGGTAATGTACCCGACCCGAACTAGGAGGCGTTTTCAGGTTGCTCGTCGGATTCGGCAGAAGCCGTTTCGGGTTCTTCGGATTCCGCCTTTTCTTCCAGCTTCATGGCGCCAGCAAAGAGTCCGGTGAACAAACCGCCGCTCAGAAGTGTGTTGCGAAAAAATTCCCACGTGTGCGGCCAACCCGGCGTGCCAACGGTCAGCGCCTGGATCAGTCCCGCTAACGTTTTCGGGTATTGGGGCAATTGCAACCACGCTGCGGTATTGGTGATAAGGTAAAAAATAATGGCGCCCATGACTCCTCCACCCAGCAGGCCCAGCCAGGAGGTTGTCCTGCGGAATTTATGCCCCAGCCAAATTATCGCCGCGAAAGCCAGGTAATTTCCCAACATCGAAATATGAAAAGCGTCGGTGTGATAAAAAAATAAATTGATCACAAGGTCGGTGGCGAGCAGGACGCCCAAAGGAATCCACCACGCCAGCCGTTTCGGCAGATACAATCCGGCGCAGAAGGCAATCGCGTAGGCCGCGCTGAAATTTTGCGGCATCAATCCGGGCCAGCGGCTGATCGCAAAAACCGCCAGCAGAATCAGCGGCAAAACAATTTTTCCTTTCACGGTGAAAATCATACGCCGCGCCACCGGGATGACAAGCTCCAGAACAAGGGCAGCGATGACATTGTTGCGCGCTTTTTGCTTCGACGTTGGGCCGCCAGTGTTCAATGTTCCACCTTCAATGTTATTCGAGACCATTCACGAGGATTGCGATTTGCTGGTCATCAACAAACCGGCGGGTCTCGTTTGTCATCCCACAAAAGGAGACGAATGGTCCAGTTTGATCAGCCGCGCCCGACTGCATCTGGGAAAAAACGTCAGCGCGCATTTGGTCAATCGACTTGACCGCGAAACCAGCGGCATTGTTCTCATCGCAAAAGATTCCGGGGTCGCCGGTGAGCTGGGAAAAATTTGGGAAAGCCGCGCCGTCCGAAAAGAATATCTCGCGATTGTCCATGGCCACGTTCGCGAGAAATTGGGAGTGATCGACGCACCGCTCGGAAAAGATCGGCAAAGTCCCGTCGCCATTAAAGATTGCGTGCAACCCGGCGGCGCGGCGGCTCAGACCGAATTCGAAGTGCTCAATCAGTTTGCCCGCGAAAACCAGAACTTCACCTTGTTGCGCCTCGTTCCGCGCACCGGCAGAAAACATCAAATTCGCATTCACCTCGCGCATATCGGTCATCCGATTGTTGGCGACAAACTTTATGGCCACGATGAAGACGCCTACCTCGCGCTCGTCCAAGACCGCCTGACGGATGCTCAACGGGGAAAATTAATTCTGCCCTTCCAGGCGCTGCACGCTCGCAGCCTTTCGTTCCACTGGCGCAATCACGAATGGAGCTTCTCCGCTCATCCCGAAGACTGGTTCCACGATTTCGCAGGAGACGACTTGAGGAGTCTCTGATTTTGAAGCCACCGTTTCTCTTCTTCCGTCCCGTTGGCATTCATGTAGTTTTTCCGCGTGTTGATTCCAAAAACAATGCGGGCGTTGGTGTATCGTGGAATAAACCATTTGCGCATCGAAACGGTCCCCGTTCCTTCCATAAGATCAAACGAACTTTTGGTGAAAGTCGCCGTCTGCGGAGTTTGTCCAACCGACATAAAAAAAATCCAATACGGCACCGTCACGCCTCCGCGAATCTTCGGCCACGAAACGGCCGGAACCATTGTTCGCCTCGGCGCGCGCGTGAAAAATTTTCGGGTGGGCGATCGTGTTGGCCTGCACCATCACGTTCCTTGCTTGCAGTGTCACGTGTGCCGGCACGGAACTTTTGCGCAATGCGAAACCTACCAACGCACCGGAATCACCGCCGGCTTCGAACCCGCTGGTGGCGGCTATGCCGAATACGTCCGCGTCATGCCCTTTGTCTTCCCGGGAATCGTAAAAATTCCGTCCCGAAATTCCTTCATCGAAGGCGCCATGCTCGAACCGGTGAACACCGTTCTGAAAGCAATTAAACGGCTGAATCTTTTACGAGGTGATGATGTGTTGGTCGCGGGGCAAGGCCCCATTGGGTTGATCTTCACCCGATTGCTGGCCTTGCGCGGCATCAACGTAATCGCCAGTGATTTGCTTCAACCACGCCTCAACTTGGCCCGACGATTTGGCGCTGCGCTGGCCTTGAACGCTGCTCAGGCTCGCTTCGATCAAAGGATCCAAAAATCCACGCAAAAAAAATTGTTGGATGCCGCCATTATCGCCGTTCCATCCGATGAAACCGTTTTGCGCGCGGAAAGGTTGGTTCGCGGCGGCGGACAGATTTTGCTCTTTGCCCACACCCGACGCGGAAGCAGCCTGGGCATCGATCCATCGACCATTTGTGTGGATGAAAAAGATTTCATCGGCAGCTATTCTTCCGACGTAACCTTGCAACCCGAAGTGGCGCGATTGATTTTCTCGCGCAAACTCGATGTCCGCCTGCTCGTCACCCACGAATTTTCTCTCCATGACGCGGCGAAAGCGATTCAACTGGCCGCCCAACCCACCCCCAATTCTTTAAAAATCGTCGTGGGTGCTGCAGCCTCAGTCCTTTCGCCTCGCCGAGAGGCGATCCCTCGCGGGATTGGCCACTAGACAACGATTCAACGATTCAACATTTCCACTTTCTGCTTTCAACTTTCTGGTTTTCCGTCCGCTGTCCGCCTTTGGGTCGCTTTTCAAGGCCGTGGCGGCCGCCGAAGGGCTGGGCTGTTTTTCCGCCGTTGCTCGCCCAAGGCAAAGAGTTGCTCACCAGATTGAAATCTTAAAAATCCCTTTTCCCCTTTTCAGCTTTGCCGTCAGGCGGAAATTCGCACGGGATTTTCTCGGTCTTGAACCTTCTATAGATGGAAAAGTCTGTCCGATCCACCGTCAGCACCGTGTGGCGCGGAAATAATTCGGATAAGCGGACAATGGCCGCATCGGGCAGGTCCATTCGTTCCGGGTATTTTTTGAGCAGCGCGTGCAAGGCCTCCTGTTCCTGGGCAAAATCCAGCGCCAGCTTGAAATCCCCTTCGATGACCAGGCGCATGATTCCCTCCGGGTTGGAAGTCAGCGCCCCCGCCTCAAAAATATTGAGGATCGTTGTCGGGACGGGTAATTCCACCTGCCGCATCAGGTCCAGCGCCCATTTTTGCTGGCGCGGCGCGGAGCGGGCAAAGATCGCGGCGATGAATCCGCTGTCGGCGATGGCTTTCATTTTTTCTCCAGAATCTTTTTGCCAATCCAGGCTTTCGGATTCTTCAAGGCCTCAGCAGGCGTTTGGATTTCATCCAGATATTTAAAGCAGGCCGGCTCCCTCTTGACCGGACGCGCCTTTTCGCGGGCGGCGCGGCGGATGAATTCCGCCAGAGAAATCCCCTCAGCGCGGGCGGCATGCTCAAACAGACGCTTGTCCTCGTGGTCAATGCGGATGGGATATGTGATCGTGTGCATACACAAATTGTATATCACCCCGCCCCCGCCCCCGGCAAGTCTCTTTCCTCACCAGGTTTTGGGAAGTATTCCCAGCGAGCAGGGGGAAAGGAGTCGGAGCGCAATGGTGAAAAGGAGAACGATTCAACGACTTTGGAAAAATAAAGCAAAGATTGACTTTGACGCGTTTGTCAGACACCGTGTTTGACATGAAAACAACCACACGGGTTTTCCAGCGCGAGTTCAAAAAAATGAAGCGCATTGCCGCTGAGGGAAAAACCATTTTCATCCACGACGCCACCGGAAAGGATTTTGTTTTCTCCATCAAACGCGGCACGGGAAACCCTCTTCTCGGCTGCTTGCGTGGCACCGTCAAAGGCGACGCCGAATCACCCACTGGCGAAACGTGGGAAGCCGGGCAATGAAATACCTGCTCGACACTTCCGTCTGGATTTGGTCCGCCAGCAATCCAGAGAAACTCTCCCGCCGCGCCGCCGCTGCATTGGGCGAACCCGATGCCATCTTTGGCCTCTGCGCCATCAGCCTTTGGGAAGTCGCCAGGAAGGTTCAGAAAGGAAAACTGCAACTCGACCGCCCTGTCCTGGACTGGATTCACGCCGCGCTGCCCGATTCCGTTCAAGTCCTGCCGATCACCCCGGAAATCTCCGTCGCCTCCACCCAGTTGAAAAATTTCCACAACGACCCCGCCGACCAACTCATCGTCGCCACCGCACAGAGCCACGGCCTGATACTCATCGCCAGCGACGGCCTCATCCGTGACGGCAATTGGGTGAAAACCATTTGGTGAAAAAAAGTAAAAAATCGTTTCAACGATCCAACGATTCCGCTTCCTGCTTTTTTCTTCCGGTTTTTTCAGGCTTGAAGATCGGTGCCCGCCATGTAGGATTTATACATGGCGAGCAACACCATTCCCTTGGCCGTGCCGGCCGATCTGCTCCAAGCGATCCGCGAAGCCGCGCACCACACCGATCTCTCTCAAGCCGACGTGATGCGGCAGAGCATGAAAGCAGGGCTACCCAGACTCCTTGAACAGTTTCAGGCGCAGCACGGCCTGAAACCTTTCACCAAAGAAGAGGCCAGGCGGGCTTTTGGTCCTGACCCGGAGTGGGACCCCATCGAGCAAGCCTTGGCGCGACGGCAGCGGCGACGGTCACCGAAAGCCGAATGAAAGCCTGGGACATTTTCAGCTATCAACCCGAGGGATTTCCTGAACCGCACCCTTGCGTGATCGTGTCTCATCCGGCGCGCGTGGCCAACAAACCGGAGGTCAACATCCTCATCTGCTCATCCAAACGCGCCACCCGCAGTGCGGAAGCTCACGAGGCGATCCTGGATCAGTCCGACGGATTGGATTGGCCGACACTCTGTCGCTGCGATCTTCTCTTGGACGTGCCCAAGGCGGAGCTAAAACAACGGCGCGGCCGTGTCACTCCTGAGCGCCGTCGGCAAATCATCGCCACAATCAATCGCGCGAACGACTGGGTTTAAAAACTTTTCCACGATTCAACGGGGGTTCAAAATTTTTTAAATTTTCCTCTTTACAACTGTCCTGAAACGGTCCATAAAACACGCAACACAGAGGACAACGGCAGGAAAAAGTAAGGGAAATAAAAAAAGCCGGGGGCGGTAAAGAACGGTAAAAATCGGTAAAATTTAGGATGAAAGATGATCAGAAAGTGTTGGCAAAAAAAAGTTCAAAAAAAGTAAAAAATAAATTGACTAATTTTCTGATTTCGGTAACTGTTGTCTTACACACGGAATAAATTAACAAAAAATATGAGAACAAAAACACTCCTCTTAACGGCTGCCCTGAGCGT
>JBDSLX010000095.1:0-7624 GCA_039916145.1 Verrucomicrobiota bacterium
TGGATTTGCGTTCTGATTTGGCGGTCGCGGCGGAGCATATTTTCTCAATCTTTATCTTAACCACAACTGCGGCTCATTTGAAAGCCGTTTGCACATTTTGGGGCGAAGCGCCCGGCAAAGGTTTTCCCGTCGGCAGTTGAAATTCAGGCACAGACAGTGCGATAAAATGTTGCAACTGCTTGAAAGTTTCTTCCTCCTGCCCAGGATAGCACCGCGAAAAATAACTGATATAAGCCCATCGTTCGAGTGTGCCGGTCAGCAAAAATGTTTTCATCATCGACCACATCCGCTGATCGGCGATGCCGATTTTTTTATCCGCCACAAACCAATAGGCATAAATGCCGCGCACATCAATGGGCTGGCCATTCTGGTCCTTGATCCGGCAACTCGCCGTTAATTTGAGCAAGGGCAATTCGTAAGGGTACGGCCGGTCAATTTTCACATTCACGATTTCGGTTTGTTCGATGGTCCAACCCTGGCCCGATAAACAAAACTGCGGTTTGTGCAAGCTGGTCCGATCTTGTCCCATGAGAATGACGCTCACGTCAGCGTTGGCGCCATCGTTGTTCCAGTAGCGGCGTTTGCCGTAGGTCGTGTCTTTGGGCAAGGTTTGTAATTCCATCGCGCTGACGGGGAGCGATCTGGAAAAATAACCGGGAACATTCTCGGGCAGGATGACACTGACGTCCGCAATTTTATTTGTTTCCGGGTCGAACAAAGGAATATGGCCGAGCAACACGCCGGGCTTGCCTAGTTTCTGATTGCCTTTGATGTGAAACAAAAAACCAGCCGTGGCGCCGATCATTGCCAGCGTGATGACGAAAAATATCCAGTGAATTTTTTTCATGCAGGTTGAGTGGGCAGAGGATGAGACTTAACTTCCCGTTCGCCCAACCATGACCCGATCAAGAGCAGCGTGATGATCGCAACTGCATAAGTCAGGAATCCCGACCATTCGTGAATGAAGTCTCCCGTTTTTTGGCCAAAGGCTTCCGCTCCCATGACAATGCCGGTCAGTCGCAGGACATTGCTCGCCACCGCCAGCGGCACCGCCAACAAAATGACGAAGAGGCGTTTCCAAGCTGTCTTAAAGGTGATCATTGCGTAAATCGTTGTCAGCGCGAGCAACGAAATCAAACTACGAATTCCGCTGCACGCCGCCGCCACGTCATAGTTGTAAGCGCCGTTGGCATCGAAAAGCTGCGTTCCTTTTTTGATTATGGTCAGTCCAAAAATTCCGTGCGCGATTCCGTAAGTAATGTTCGTAGCAAAAAGACGCAGCGGGAAAGTGAGAGTTTCGACAAACCCGCCGACGGGCAAACAAAATGCGAAAAGCACCATTGGAAAAAAAGTTTTCTTCAACCAAACCGGCCCCCAGGTCAGACCGATCAGCCCATAGATTCCCAGAAACATGCCAACGATCGAAATGCGTGGCTGTTGCACGAGAAAACCAAAGACGTGCAAAACCAATGCAAAACCAACAATGAATAGTCCTTGCCACCAGGTTCGTTGGGGAATGGCCAGCAGTTCTTTTCGTTTCCACCAGAGCAAAATAAGAACAGCCGGCAAAATTAAATTCCCATGTCCGTCTTCACTGTTTTCGGCGTTGTATAGAATAAACATCCAGTCCAACAGTGACGAAGTTTTGAAATAGCCGAGAGTGGAATTGCCGATGAGATGAAATAACAACACCCAGGCCGCCAGCAGCCCAAAGAAAAAGCTCTTGTAAGAAAGCGCCTGCCAGCACGACCGGAATTCTGCTAAAAAACCGGGCGGGATTTCGCTTGTTTTCGGGATGGTCTCTATCGTTTCTAAGTTCATTAATGGTCAATCTGAGACAAAGGCCGCGCTGAGATGCTCAACACTTGAGGTCGATCAATGGTGAATATATTACAGGTCCGACACTAAAATTCAATTAACTAAGTTTGCTAAATTCATGCGGTTTTTGGTGATGTCGGAAAATTTGGGGATGTCTAATTCAGGGCAAATCCAGCAGAGTTTGTTCCCAGAGAATGAAAGCGGGAAGGTTGGTCTTGGCCTGAAAATTTTCTTGTTTCAAATAATTGATGACGGTCCCCTGGGAGTCAAAAACGTCGGGACGAGAAGAGATAATCAGATCGGCTTTTGGGAGCGAAGCGATCTCGTCGCCTGGATTTATGATCAGCAAAGCTTTTTGCCCCAGTGCGTTTGCGTTGGTAGCCAAAGGAACGTTATAATATTCAGCGCCCATCCGGTCTGCGTTCCACCAAACTACGGCGTTTTGCGCGAGCAACTCTTTGGCAAAGCGCGCTGCTTGACGATAGTTGTCTTTTTCATGGCGAGGAGAAAGGCGAACCATAAGGCTCGACGAAAATATCAGTACAAAAAATCCAACCACTACGACTTTGCCGCCCGATCCGAGTTGCCGCCATAATTGAACCAAACCCGCGCCAAGGACCAAAAAAACAACGCAGATCAACGGTGTAAAATGCCTTCCAAGCACGCGAAAATGCATCATCAAACCCGCCAGAAGAATCAGCAAAGAGGGCACGGATAAACAGCCGAGAAGTCGCAGTAAAATTCGCGAGGAATTATTTTGCCAAATGCGACGTATTCCTGCGACCAACACAATCCCAGTAACAACGGCATAGAGAGCCAAAACAACGGCAAAAGGTTTCAATGACAAAGCGCCGTGTTCCCGCAACTCTAATCTTCCCGGCCCTAACCCGGTAAAACCTAATTGCTCATAAAAGATGAAAAGGAACGTCTGCAAATTGGTTGTGCCAACAGCAGTAGCGCGCGCCCCCCGGGTTAAAGACCAAAGGTAATAAATTCCTGTGAAAAACAAGATCGTCAACGTCGCAATTATTTCCGTTCGATACGGTCGCCACCACCCAAACAATCTTTCCTTCGTAATCACTACCAATACTGCTAACAACGGGGCCAAAGCCCAAATTTCCCCCAACATGCTGATGACGGAAAGCAGCACCAAACCGGAACAATAAATCCGTAGCCACCATCGCTCCGTTTTGCCGGTAGGCGCAGGGTTTTCGCTCAATCGAAACAAGGCAGCGACCACCATCGCCGACGCACCCATCTGCATTGTGTAGAGTCGAGCCTCATTCAGATAATACCAAACAAAAGGACTAAGACCGATGGTCAGCATCAGTGCCCATAAATTCCGCCAGCGTCGAGCCAACGCCGTCAGCAGGAGCGTCATTCCAATTAAAAAAAAAGGCAGACCCGCTAGGCGCAATGCAACTTCGCTATCACCGAAAAATTTTTCAAAACCCCACATGTAGGCGATAAAAAAAGGCATCTGTACTTCAGCAAACCTAAGATCCACCATTTCCTCCCAAGCCTCGATTAGATTTGTGTGATCGGCCACATGTGCCGTCACACACTCGTCGATCCAAAAAGTGCGGTTCGTGATGGCGGCGCAGGCCACCAGCATTAAAAAGAGCGCAGGCCAAAGCCAGTTCGTCAAAGGGGATAGACCGGTTCTCATTTGTCGGGAATTTTGGGTGTGATTCCGACGCTACCCTGAATAATCCAAGGTGGTCGCCGCTTCACTTCATCATAAATGCGCCCGATATATTCGCCAATAATGCCAAGACTCATCATCTGAATGCCACCCAAAAACAGAACTGAGATGACAATGGTGGTGAAGCCTTGCACGGGAGGAAAGCCATGCCGGAAGAAAAAACCGTCGAAAATTTTTGTGAGCAAAACCCAAATGATTCCGAGGAAGGACACGGCTGAAATCCACATTCCCGCTTGCGACACCAGTCTAAGCGGAACTGTCGAGAACGAAAAAATGCCGTCGCTCGCCAACCTCACCAACGCGCGGAAATTGTATTTTGCTTCGCCCCCCGCGCGGGCTTGTCGTTCATATGATAGTCCGGTTTGCCGGAAACCCGCCCAAGCACGCAGGCCGCGCACGAAACGATTGCGTTCCGGCATCGCCTTGAGCACCTCCACCACCTTGCGATCCATGATACAAAAATCGCCGGAGTCCTGCGGAAGCTCAAATGACACCACCCGCGACATCAGACGGTAAAAAAGCCAGTAAAAAGCCCGTTTTATCGGTCCTTCCTTTCGTTTCTCGCGAACAGCATAGACCACTTCAAATCCCTCTCTCCATTTTTGAATAAAACGGATTAATTCTTCTGGCGGGTCTTGCAAATCCGCGTCGATCACCATTACCGCATCGCCCTCGGCATGATAAATTCCCGCAGAAACCGCCGTTTGGTGTCCAAAATTTCGCGCGAAGGAAAGCGCCCGCCAGCGGGGGTCTTTTTGCTGTTGCGCTTCGAGCAATTGCCAGGTCTTGTCCCGCGAGCCGTCGTCCACACAAATGACCTCCCAGTCACCGGGCCACCCCTCGGCGGCGGCTGAGAGCCGATGAAACAACTGGGGCAATACTTCCTCCTCATTGAAACAGGGAATTACGATTGAGACTTTCATCATATGATCGATTGAGCCAACGGCGAGAATTTCACAACTTTAGGATCAGAGCAATTCATTCCGTGCCGCCGGGTTTACCGCGAGACGCTTTCGGCTTCTCTGCAATGGCCATAACACTCACGCCGCATGGCCAATTGATGCCCGAACCAATCCTTCTATTCTCAAAACGAAGCAGAGCAAAAAGAAAGCGATTGAGAAAGGTAGGTGGTTCGCTCAAGTCACCGTGCGATGCCGTTTTTCGTGAAACAGGCATGAGTTTTTTTATCAAGCGCACAACCGATACAGGAAAAAACAAAAAACAATTCCAGTAAGAAGTTCGCTTTACCACGAAACCATTGCCAGTTAGCAAACGATCTAATTCGGCTTTCCGGTAACGGCGGAAATGCCTGTTCACCTCATCGTGTTTGGTCCACAAGAACATGAATGCGGGAACGAAGATGATCAATGTGCCGCCCGGCCGCAACACCCGATACCATTCGCTTAAGGCGCGTGGCGCGTGCTCCACATGTTCAAGAACGTCTGAAGCGATTATCAGGTCAAAGCTTTCCTCGGAGAATGACAACTTTTGAGCATCCATGACATGCACATCCTTCAAGCCGCGCTGATGGCTTAAGGCTATCGCCTCACTGCTGATATCAATCCCTGTGACGCAAGTGTAGCCATCCCTGTGAAGGTACTGAATCAAAGGACCGCCCGAACATCCAATCTCGAGAATACGACAGTTCGGATTTGGGTTGGACTTAAGAATTAATTGGCGGACGAGGTGACGGCGGCCTAAAAACCACCAGTGGTTTTCCTCCAGCAGATGATATTGCGCTTCGTATTCCTTTTTCATAGTCCACAGGCAAAATATCAATGCGGCACGAGCAAGCTCCAGAGCCGCCGCGGACTGCGACCATTCGCGTTTGAACAAGATCCAAAATTATTCAAGCGCGAGCCGACGGCTTGGTTATCTCGCCGTGAATCCAGGCGTACGTTTTTTCCAAACCGTCGCGCAAGCGGATGTTCGGCTCCCAACCCAGATATTTTTTGATGAGCGTATTGTCGGAGTTTCGCCCGTTCACTCCTTTGGGCGCTTTCAAATTGTAACTGCGCTTCAATTTAATCCCCGCGATGTCTTCAACAATGTCCACGAGTTGATTGATGGAAACCAATTCGCTGCTGCCAAGATTAAGCGGCTCGAGAATGTCGCTATTCAGAATCGTCTGCGTGCCTTTCAAACAATCGTCGATATACATGAAGCTGCGGGTTTGATGGCCGTCGCCCCAAATTTCAATTTCGTGTTTGCCGGAAAGTTTGGCCTGAATCACTTTGCGGCAAATGGCCGCCGGCGCTTTTTCGCGTCCACCATCCCATGTTCCATGCGGCCCGTAAACGTTGTGATAACGAGCGACGCGCGTGTGCAGTCCGTAATCTTCGCGGAAATGGCGGCACATCCGTTCGCTAAAAAGTTTTTCCCAACCGTAACCGTCTTCGGGCATGCCGGGATAAGCATCCTCTTCTTTCAACGCCGTCACGTTTGGATCGCGTTGTTTGTCCGCATTGTAAACGCAAGCCGACGACGCATAGAAAAATTTCTGCACGCCGGATTTTTTTGCAGCCATTAACAAATGCGTGTTGATCAAAACCGACAACATGCAAAGTGCTTTGTTGTTTTCGATGAAACCCATTCCGCCCATGTCCGCCGCGAGATTGTAAACGACGCGCGCATCTTTGAGCGCAGTTTCGCAAGCGGCTTTGTCCTGGAGATCGAGTTGAAGATTTTCCGCTTTGGGAAAGTGTTGATACCATTGGTCGAAGGGTTTGATATCGACGGAACGAATGTCGGTAAATCCCTGCCGAAATAAATCGCCCACCAAATGTCCGCCGATAAATCCACCGCCGCCGCACACCACAATTTTGTCTGATTTCATAGGTTAAAAAGAGCGCGCAGTGTAGTTGTGAGGTTATTCGAGCGCAAATTTTTTTATTCCAAAAAACTGACAGGCAACCTTATAGACAAAACGTGGATTGTTTTTCAGATACCGCCGCCATAATCGCTTCGGCTCCATGCAAAACCGAAAAAGCCATTCCAGTCCCGAACGCTGAATCCAACGTGGGGCTTGTTTGACACTGCCGCTGTGAAAATCAAAAGCCGCGCCAACTCCCACCATTAACGTCACGTCGAATCGCGGCAAATATTCCGCCATGAACCTTTCCTGTTTGGGCGTGCTCAAGCCGACCCAGAAAACATCGGGTTTGGTTTCGTTGAGTACGCGATGAAGTTCTCTTTCCTCCTCAGAATTTAACGGGCGAAACGGCGGTTCGTAAGTGCCGACGATTTGAATTCCCGGAAAACGTTTTTCAAATCGCAGCTTTAATTCCTGCGCGACACCGTTTGCGCCGCCGTAAAAAAAATGTCGAATGCCTTGTTCACGTGAAATCTCCATAATCTCCAACATCAAATCGGGGCCATAAACACGGCTCATTTCTTTGAAGCCTTTCAATTTTCCCAACCAAACCATGGGCATGCCATCTGGCGTGCAAAGGAAAGCCTGATTGTGAATCGCGCGAAGTCGCTCATCATCCTGCGATTCCATGACGCCATGAACGCCAGTGACGCAAACGTAACCTTTTGTTTTGGCGCGGACGGCTTCCACAAAAGCTTGTTTCGCCAAATCCAAATTGAGGGCGCTGATGCCCACGCCTAAAATATTGACTCGTTCAATTTTCATTGAGCGCGCAATGATTGCCATGAACGACGGGCAAAGAAATCATTTTCAGATATTGGAAAGGGTACGTGCGAAGATTTCGAAGCGGCCTTTCGAGAGGCATCGCCGATTATTTCTTCGATTTCAGGTTACATCTCACACGAGTTGCGTCGGTGTTTGGAAAAGCCAAACCGTTACATTCTGCTTGTTCGTTGGCAAACACTGGAGGCGCACACCATCGGCTTCAGACAATCGTCCGAGTATCAGTGTTGGCGCACGCTGTTGCATCATTTTTACGATCCGTTCCCCACGATTGAACATTATGCCTCTTTGAAGGCCAAGGCGCTCGGAAATAAATAATATTCCGTCAGCGTTAGATAAAAATTGCCGGAAGATAAAACTCTCAATTGCAATCAAGCACGGCGCGTTGTTCGCAACGCGCCGTTGTCGTTTTCATTATGAACAGCGAACACTTCTCAAACTCTTTG
>JBDSLX010000096.1:0-19396 GCA_039916145.1 Verrucomicrobiota bacterium
ACACTGTTGCAATTGCCGGAAACAATCACCGAATAAGTTCCGGCGTTGGTCGCCACAACGGAAAGCAAAGTGAGGGACGCATTGGTTTGATTGGCGATGACGCTGCCATCTTTGCGCCAGACAAAAGTAAATGGGCCGGTGCCGCTCGGTGTGGTGGAGAAGGTGGCGTTGTCGCCCGGACATTCGATCAGACTGACCAGCGCGCTCGCTGAAGTATTGGTGTTGACCGTGAGCGTGGCCGAGTTGGTGACAACCTCAGTTCCATTGGTGAAATGGACTGAATACAATCCCGCATCCAGCGATGTCACATTGGAAATTAAAATCGAATTATTCGTTTCGCCGGTAATTTCAAATCCATCTCTAAACCACGCATAAATAAACTGGCCCGTGTCCGCCGGACTCATGTTGAACTGGGCAATTTCGCCCGGACAAAGCACGAGAGCTTGAACATCATTATCATTTTCGACGAGTGAAACGATTTGATCCACCAAACCGGGAGAGGTGATTATCAAAGTCGTCTGGCCATTGGTGTTGTCATTATCTTCCGCCGCGTTGACCGTGATCGGTTGCGCGATGTCCCAATTGCCCGGATTAAAAACGAGCGAATTGGTGCTGATCGAGATGTCAGGATCGGCGTTGGAAGCCACGATACTCACGGCCACGTCATTGGCCGGCGGGAGGTTCAGACGAATTGTAAAAACATTGCTCTGCCCTTCATCGATCCTGAGCAGATTGGTTGAAACTAAAAAACCAATGTCGTTATCGGATTCTGTGATCGAAACCGTTTGTCCGGTCCATCCCGCCGAAGTGACTGTGAAAATCGCGCTGCCATGATCGGCATCATCATCTTCCGATGCAGAAAGAAAAACCGTTTGCGAAATATTCCAGTTGGCTGGCGTAAACGTCAGGGTCGCTCCGGAATCGACATTGAGATCCGTGTCGCCCGAGGAACGACTGGTCAGCACAGAGATCGTGTTGGTCGGTTCCGCGCTCAAATGCACGGTGAAACTATTGCTCCCACCTTCCGGCACAACAACGACATTCGTTGAGACAAGAATGGATTGAGTGTCGTTCTCCACTTCGACGACGGTGAGGATGCGGTCCAACAGGCCGCTGGAGGAAATTGTCAAAATCGCTTCGCCATTGACTGCGTCGTCATCTTCCGTGGCGGACACCAACACCGTCTGATAAAAATTCCAGTTTGTCGGATTGAAAATGAGCGTCGCGCTGGTCACGAGATTTAGATTCGTATCCCCCGAAGTGCGGGCGATGTTTACGGAAACCGTGTTTGTGGGTTGCGCGGTCAGACGCACCGAAAAGGAATTAGTATTTCCTTCCGGCACGGAAATAAGTTCGTCAGAAACCAATAAATCTTGCGTGTCGTTATCAATTTCGATTGCGGTAACATTCACGCTGAGCAATCCCGGTGCGGAAAATATAAAGGCGCCCGCGCTGTTGATCGCGTCGAAATCTTCATACGCGCCGATGATGACAGTTTGCGCCACGTTCCAATTCGCCGAATCGAAAAAGAAGTTGGTCTCTCCGATCACATCTAGGTTCAAGTCGCCGGAGCGGCTGACGGAAACAGTCAGGGCGTTGGTCGGCTGCGCGCTGAGTTGAACAAATAATTCCACCGTGGTTCCCTCCGGCACAGCGAGATCGTTGGTCGAAACAGTTATGGTGAGAATGTCGTTATCAATTTCTGTCGCTGCCACGAATTGATTTGTAAAACCAATGGAAGAAACCCTGAAAGTGGCCTGGCCGTTCACCACATTATTGTCTTCGGTGGCGGTCAGTTGAACATTTTGCGGAACGTTCCAGTTCGTCGAGTCAAACGTCAACGCGGCACCGCTCGCCACGTTTAAATTTGTATCTCCAGAAAAACGAACCGTGTTCACAACAATGTTGTTGGTCGGTTGGGCGGTCAGCCGCACGGTAAAAGTGTTCGTCCCGCCTTCACTCACGCTGAGGGAGTTGGTCGAGAGGACAAAATTCAAAACGTCGTTGTCCAACTCCGTCGCGACAAGAGTTTGATTGGTCATTCCGGCGGAAGAAATCGTGAACGTCGCCTGACCATTGACCGCATCGTCATCCTCGGCTGCTCGAATCCTCACCGTTTGAGTAACATTCCAATTGCTTGAGGTGAAAGTTAAATTGCTGCCCGAAGCCACAATCAAATCGGTGTCGCCCGATGCGAAGACGGTCGTGACAACGACATTGTTGGTCGGTGCAGCAGTTAAACGAACCGTGAATGTGTTCGTCGCGCCTTCGCTAACGGTCAGCGAATTTGTCGAAAGGAGTAAAGATTGAAAGTCGTTTTCTATTTCAATGGCTGTGATGGTGACATTGCTTAAACCCGCTGAACTGACCGTGAATATCGCCTGACCATTAACCGCGTCATTGTCTTCGGCGGCGGCGAGCGACACAGTTTGTGTGGCATTCCAATTCGCGGAATTAAACGTCAGAGTCCCGCTGCTCGCGAGAGCCAGATCGGTGTCGCCCGAAGTGCGGATTATGGTAACGGAAACTGTGTTGGTCGGTTCGGCCGTCAGGCGCACGGTGAAAGTATTCGTGCTGCCTTCGGGAATGGAAATGAGGTTCGTCGAAACGAGCAAACTTTGCGTGTCGTTTTCTATTTCTAGTGCGATCACGCTGGCGTTCGTCAATCCAGCCCCCGAAAAAACAAAGGTGCTCTGGCCATTGACGGCATCATTGTCTTCCGTCGCACTGAGAACGACAACTTGCGCGATGTTCCAACTCGTGGAGTCAAAAAAGAGATTTGTTGCACCAGAAATATTGATATTCGTGTCCCCCGTACGACTGATGCTGAGCGTGGTATTATTGGTGGGAGCAGCGCCGAGGCGAACGGTGAAACTATTGGTGCCTCCTTCCGGGACGCTGATGGAATTCGTTGAAAAAATTATGTTGAGCGAGTCGTTGTCAATCTCGGTCACGGTAATGATTTGATTGGTAAAGCCGGGTGAGGAAAGCGTGAAAATTCCCTGGCCATTTACCGCATCGGCGTCCTCGGAGGCGGCGAGCGTCACGAGTTGAACAATGTTCCAATTAGACGAATCAAAAACAAAATTCGTCGCGCCCAACAAAGTCAGATTGGTATCGCCGGAATTGGTGATGTCCACCAGGACAACATTGGTGGGTTGAGCGCCGAGCCGAAGGGTGAACGTGTTGGTTCCTCCTTCAGGCACAGAGACCGAATTAGTCGAAACGATCAGATTCAAAGTGTCATTATCAATTTCATTTGCGGTAAGGGTTTGATTGGTAAAGCCGGTGGAGGAAACTGTAAAAATTGCCTGGCCGTTGACCGCATCATCGTCTTGCGAAGCCGCTATTGTAACAGTTTTAGGAATATTCCAATTGGTCGAGTTGAAGGTCAGCGAAGCTCCCACCGCCACATTAAGATTGGTGTCTCCTGAAGAACGAACGGTGTTGACGACAAAATTATTGGTCGGTGCAGCCGTGAGAAATACCGTGAAGCTGCTGCTGCCGCCCTCGGCGACATTCAGAGTATTCGTGGAAACCACAAAATCCAACGTGTCGTCGTCGGCTTCGGTGGCGATGACGGTTTGATTGGTCAATCCCGGCGACGAAACAGTAAAAGTTGCCTGGCCATTGGCCGCGTCATTGTCCTGCGTGGCGCGAATCCCGACGATTTGTGTGATATTCCAATTTGCGGTCGAGAAAGTTAAATTGGTTCCTGACGCCACGCCCAGATTAGTATCGCCAGTGGAAAAGGCCGTCGTCACAACCACGTTTCCTGTCGGTTGAGCCGTCAGACGAACGGTGAAAGTGTTCGTGGTTCCTTCCGCGACGGTCAACGAATTTGTTGAAAGGAGCAGCATCTGCACATCGTTCTCAATTTCAATTCCAGTAAATGTGACGTTCGATGCGCTCGTAGAACTGATGGTAAAAATTGCCTGCCCATTGACCGCGTTCAAATCTTCGCCATCGCTCAGCACTACCGTTTGGGGATTGTTCCAGTTGTTGGTGGTGAAATTCAAAACCGCCCCGGCAATCACGTTCAGGTTGGTTTCGCCGCTGGTGCGGGTAATCGTGGCGGTGAAATTATTGGTTGGCTGGACATTGAGCCGAACCGTGAGTGAGTTCGTGCCATTCTCTGGAACGGCGACGACATTGGTGGAGAGAAGAAACGTAACGAAGTCACTGTCTAATTCTGTTGCAGTGACGACTTCGTTGCTTAAACCCGGAGAGCTGACAGTGAACAATGCCTGGCCATTCACGAGATCAAAATCATGACTGGCGCCGATCGAAACCGATTGCGGAATATTCCAATTGCCGAAATTGAAAATCAGGATCGCGCCGCTGACAATGCTCAGGTTGGTGTCGCCGCTGGAAAAAGTTGTAGTGACGGTAACGGTGTTGGTCGGCTGCGCGGTGAGTTGAACTTGAAAAGCGTTCGTTCCGTTTTCTGGCACGGCCAAAAAAGTGGTCGAGACCGATAAACCTTGGCCGTCATCTTGAAAAAGATCGATCGATCCCGACGTGTTGAACGGTGACAAAATATAAGCTGGATCAGGAAGCAAAGTCACCACCACGGTTTCGGTCGGCTCCACCAAGAAATCGTCTATTGGAGTAACAGTAATGGTGGCGGTGGATGAATTCGTCGGAAAAGTGACGAGCCCGGAAAGCGTCGCGAAATCCTGGCCGTTTGATGCCGTTCCGCTCACCGCGTACCTGACAGTCAATGTGTTGCCGGTTCCTCCCGTGCGGTTGAGCGTAAAAATGCCCACATCATTTCCGGTTTCAGATGCGACCGCGTCGGTTACGAAAATATCGACCACCGGCAAAACCTTGGTGGTTGCCGCCGCAGTGTTGTTGGTCGAAACCGGATCACCGGAATTTGAAAAGACCGTCACGGTATTGGTCAATGTTCCAACCAACACTGCATTCACGGTTAGAAAAATCGTGGCCGTCGCTCCATTGTTCAGCGAACCCAATTTGCAAGTGATCGTTCCATTTTGGTTCGTGCAACTTCCATTCGTTGAGGTTGCCGATACAAAATTCATTCCGGTCGGCAGAGTGTCAATCAACGTCACTCCCGCCGCCGCGTAAGGACCGCTGTTCGTCACCAGAATGGTGTAAGTGACGTTGCTCCCGACACTCACCGGGTCTGGAGAATCTGTGATGCTCACGCCCAGATTGGCCAGACTGTTGACACCGCAACAAATCGGGTCGGAAAGACTGGTGATGGAAAGCTTCCAGCCGGCCAGCGCTCCAGCATCGCCCCCTGTGTCATCGTAAATATAGAGCGACCAGGCGCCGTTCGGATTTAGGCTGGTGAAAGCTGACAAAGAAATGCCATAAGGTTCCCCCGGGGCAGGTGCCGCGAAACTGTCATTTGCCCCGATATTAGTGGGCTTGAATCTGCCAGAAACAATTTGTCCTGTTTCAGGCAACGAATTCGTGGCCGCATCATCAAAGATCAAAGTTGTGCTGGCGACACCGAAACCAAGGCCAGTGTCTGACATCAACAAAACTTTTTCGCCTCCCGGGCCGACCAATAGAACATCGAGATCGGCTGGATAAGTGTGACTGAGATTTGTCAGTGTCACCGTAACTTTGGTGACCGCGCCGGTGACACCGGAAACATCAATCATGGACGGGTAAGGTGACGCGCCACCAAAATCTAAAATCGTAACCCCCTCTGAATTGGAAAATGAATTTGTCTCCGAAGAAAATGCGCCAAGGAGAATAAAATTTGTCACGGTTCCTAAATTATTTGCGCCGTCCTGAAGTTGAAAAATCGCCGAGATCGTGCTGCCGCAATTGCCGTTGGCGCCGAACGTAAATGATCGCGCCACGGAAGGCCCGCCATTGGTCAACGCGCCGTAATTTTGCGCCGCGCTCGGAGAAGTGACGCCCCCTGTGGCCAACAAAGTCGCCACCAGATTGGTGCTGTTCGCCGTGCCGGTACCGGCGTTTCGCAAAGAAAAACTCATCGTCACCGTTTCGCCGGGATCCACCAGCCGATTGGTAGGGGTGCAGGTTTCGGAAACCACTGAGGAGCTGGCCACTACAATATTTGGCAGAAGATCGTCGTTCAGAATCGTCCCGACCGCTTGCGCATCACCGATACTGGCGTTGACCTGATTGGTGAGATTAACAAAAAAAGTTTCCGTCAATTCATTCGTGGTGTCATTTCTTATGACGATACCCAGAATTTGATTCGTTTGGCCGGGATTAAATGTGATTGTGCCACTGGCCGATTCATAATCACTGCTCGAATCCGCGGAGCCGTTCGCAGTGGAGTAATTGACAGTCACAATCTGGCCGCTGACCGGAACGAGGCTGACCACAAAATTGATGTTCGTTGTCCCGATGTTTCCTTCCGTGACCGTGGCGTCGGAAATAAAAATCGATGGAAGCGGATCGTCATCTGTAATAATTCCGATGCCTTGGCCTTCCGCAATCGTCACATTCACCGGATTGGACAAATTTACGAAAAAGAATTCCGTCGCTTCGTTGAGCAAATCTCCTCTGATGCCGACCGTAATCGTTTTGTTGGTTTGTCCCAGAGTAAACGTCACAGTTCCATTCGTGCTGAAATAATCGCTGCCCCCCGTCGCCGTATCATCCGCTGTGGCATAATTGACAGAAAGAGTCTGGCTGCTGGGCGACGACAAAACCAAAGTGAAGACGGCGTTGGTGTTGCCTTCCACTACCGAGACGGCGTTGATGGAAAGGGTCGGCACGTTGACGGTCGTGAGCGTTTCAACGGTGTTGTTGCCGGGTTGGTAATCAGGTTGATTGGCTTTGATCACGCCCACATTGGTAATCGTTGTTCCAGCAAGGGTTGGTTTGACGGTGATCTGGACATTCGCCGCAACATTGCTGGCCAAAGTTCCCAAATTGCAAATTACAATTCCACTGGCGTTCGTCGCGGTGCCTTGCGATGGAATTGCAGAGACGAATGAAACTCCCGGCGGCAACGGGTTGGTCAGCGTCACTCCTGTCGCGGTAGCCGGACCATAATTTGTAACGATGATTGTATAAACCAGATCATTTCCCACCACGACGGGATCGGGCGAGTCAGACGCGGTGAGCGAAAGATCCACCGCATTGGTCGGCACGCAACAAGACGGCTCAAGCGTCGTGAGTATTAACGTCCAGCCGCCCGCCATGCTGCCAGAAAAACTGCTGAAATCATCATTGATGAATAGTTGCCATTCTCCATTTGGGTTCCCGCCGTTGAACACGGAAAAATCTGCGGCATAGGGCGCGATTGGGGCTGGAGCAGGAAAAACATCCGTGCTGCCAAAATTTGTCGGCTTGAAAGTTCCTGTAACAATCTGGCTGGAATCCGGCAGAGACGACGCGGCGGTGTCATCCAATGTCAGCGTCACATTGTTGATCGCCGAAGCGCCGCCGCAATCTGACATCACCAAAACTTTTTCGCCATTGGGGCCGACCAGCAAAATATCGAGATCGTCCGGCTGGGTGTGAGACAGATTGTTCAGGCGCACGGCAACTTTTAAAATCGGGCCTTGCAAACCGGAAACCCTGTTCGTCGAT
Organism: Verrucomicrobiota bacterium; assembly: GCA_039916145.1. Classification (GTDB taxonomy): domain Bacteria; phylum Verrucomicrobiota; class Verrucomicrobiia; order Limisphaerales; family CANJXF01; genus CANJXF01. The sequence goes on from JBDSLX010000096.1 coordinate 7,552, forward strand.
GGATAGGGCGACGCCGCGTTGAAAGAAATCGAGATCGAGTTTGTTTTTGTAGCTTGGATGGTATTCGTCACGGTGGTGCCCAACGTGAAAACATAGGTCACTACACCGACATTCTTTCCGCCGTCCTGGAGCTGTAACGTCGCGCTGAAAGTGGATCCGCAATGGCCAATCGGAACGAACGTAAATGGACGTGAAACCGATGCTCCCCCAGCAACCATCGCTCCGTAATTTTGCGGTGCGCTTGCCCCAGTGACTCCGCCCGTATTTCGGAGCGTCGCAATCAGATTCGTCGTGTTCGCCGATCCCGTATTCTTCAGCGAAAAATTGACCGTCACAGTTTCAGCAGAATCTATCGCGCCGTTGACACAACCTTCGGCAATCAAAGTGCCGCCTTCAAATACTATCGGCGGCGGCACCACTGACACAATCGCAGACGAGTTATTATTGGTTGGGTTCGGATCAAACGCGGTTGTGGTGACGCTGGCCGTGTTGGTCACTGATCCATCGGCGAAAGTGGTGACGGTGATATTGATTGATGCGATACCGTGACTGGCGATATTGCCGAGATTGCAAGTTAAAACACCGCCCTGATTCGTGCTGCTCCCCTGGCTCGTGGTTGCAGAAACAAACGTGGCGTTCTCCGGTAAAATGTTGGTGACCACGACGGTCGTTGCGATGGATGGTCCATTGTTAGTGACCGTGACAACAAAACTCAAATCTGCTCCCAGAGAAACCGGATTGGGCGCAGCGGTTTGAGAAATCCCAACGTCGCTTCTGGGAATTACCGTGACCACAAATTGCCGCGAGAAAGAATTGCTTCCGCCATTTGCGGTTCCGCCGTTGTCCTGGACGGTCACGGTAATTGTCGTCGTTCCGCTTGCGTTGGTGAGCGGCGCAAAGCTCAAAGAGCCGTTCGTATTTGGGCTGACGTAACTGACCGTCGGATTTGGAATCAGTGTGGGATTGCTCGATATTGCCGAAACCGTGAACGATTGACTTTCATTCGTTGCGCCTGAGGTGATGCCTGAAAAACTAACATTCGTTGTGCTCGCGTCCTGGCTGATGGTAAGGTCGCTAATCGGATTTAACGTCGGCGCATCGTTCACCGGATTAACTGTGACCAAAAACGTTCGCGTCAAAGAATCAACTCCACCAGAATTTGTTCCGCCGCTATCCTGAATCGTAACCGTTATGGTGGACGATCCAAAAGCGTTTGTGACGGCCGTGAAGCTGATGGAGCCAGCGTTATTGGGGCTGGTGTAATTCAGAGTCGGATTCGGAATGAGCGAAGGATTGCTGGAAGAGACTGTGATATTCAGAGACTGGGCTTCGTTCGTTACGCCAGAACCGATTCCATTTAGAGCAACCGTTTGTAGAGCGGAATCTTCATTGATGGTTAAATCGCCGATCGAATTAAGCGTTGGCGCATCGTTGATCGGACTAACGGTGACAAGAAATGTTCGCGTGAAAGAATCAATTCCACCGACATTTGTTCCGCCGTCGTCTTGAACTTTGACCGTAATCGTCGCCGAACCAAACGCATTCGTGAGCGGCGCAAAACTAATTGAGCCATTGGTGTTCGGACTTGTGTAAGTCACGGTTGGATTTGGAATCAGTGAAGGATTGCTCGACGTGGCAGTGACCGTGAGAACTTGAAATTCATTCGTCGCGCCAGTGGTGATCCCGCTCAAATTTATGGTTTGCAACGCCGCATCTTCATTGATGGTCAGATCGTTGATTGGATTGAGGGTTGGTGCATCGTTGACCGGACTGACTGTGACCAAAAATGTTCGGGTAATGAAATCAACCCCGCCGAAATTGGTGCCGCCGTTGTCCTGGACCTTGACTGTAATTGTCGTTGAGCCGACTGCACCGGCAAGCGGCGTAAAACTAATCGAGCCAGTGCTGTTCGGGGTTGTGTAAGTGACATTCGGATTTGGGATAAGGGAAGGATTGCTTGAAGTGGCTGTGATGGTGAGCGACTGACTTTCATTGCTCGCGCCGGATGATATTCCGGCGAGATTGATTGTTTGCAGCCCGTCATTTTCGCGGAGACCTAAATCGCCAATTGAATTGAGCGTTGGCGTGTCGTTGACCGAATTCACGGTGAGAACAAATAAAATATTCGTCGATAACGAGCCGTCGCTGGCTGAAATTGTGATTGTCGTTGTTCCAAACTGGTTTGTGAGTGGCGTAATAGTCAGCGTGCGATTTGTCCCGCTGCCGCCCAAAACCAGATCGGCGTTTGCGACCAGATTGGTGTTGGAAGAAGTGCTTGAAATGGTCAGGGCGTCTGGATTGGTTTCAAGGTCATCAACCGTAAACGGAATTGCCGCCGTCGGCGTGTCTTCGTTAATGGCCTGATTGCCAACGGAAGAAAGGAGCGGCGGCCCATTCACCGTAAACAATTGGCTGACGGCGTCGCTCAGTCCTGTTGCCTTGGCCGTCAATTGTTTGTTCGTGCCGCGAACATCAATTTGTAAGTTTGTGTAAGTGACCGTTCCTTTTCCCGCAGCCGTTCCGATGTCGAACACGGTTTTTCCCAGCAAAGTTCCTGTCCCCAGCGTGAGCGTATTGGTCACATTCAAGTTCGCAGGCAAACCGGAGGTTGAACTATTTCCGAATTGATCCGTCGTTTTGACCACGGGTTGGACCCCAAAGATGAGTCCCGCAGTCGCGGAACCCGGCTCGGTCGAAAATGCGAGTTTTGAACTTGATCCGGCTACTTCGGAAAGCGCGCCAAAACTGGTTCCGGCAGAGCCATCAGCGTTGGCGATAATTCCTGAAATTGTGGCAGTCCCGCCGCCGGATGTCGGTCGATAGATGTTGCGCGCGGCAGCTAATGGCGAACCCAGAGTCGGACGAACCTGAAGGCCAGTGGTGTTACCGATGGTCAGCTTGTCGATATTCGCCGTTCCCGTGACGGTCAGCGTCACAGTCACGGTGTTCGAATCCGTTACCGCAATAGTTGCAGAACTGATGTCGCGCGCGCTGGTGAAGGTGATGTTGGGAACAACCGACGTATTAAATTGAAAACCTCCTGGCGTTTTCAAAATCAGAGTGACTCCCGTTCCGCTGCCGAAATCGTTTTTGTTCCCAGTGCTGACCTCGTCGATAATGATTTGTCCCAGCGTAGTCCATGCCGGAGAAATTGCGTTGCCTGCTTTATCCGCAGAAAGATTTGTTCCACCGGAAGCAGGTGTTACCGCCACGTTTGCCCAGGATCGAGAAACAAAAGAAAAAAAGCTCAACGCGAGGATAGCGGCGATGATGCTTTTTCTCATGTCGGTTTATACGAAAGTTAGAAAGATCCTGGCGCGCAAAACTAAGCAGAGCCAAACCGAGAAAAATATGGCCCTGACCCGGAAGCACTTTCCCTCCCAACGCCGCATCGCTTCAAATTCAAAAAGGCCAAATCAACATTTCTCATAAGAGATAAGTTCTAACAAAATGGTTGGGACAAATCAAACGAATTACGTGAGAAAAGCACTTGCTGAACCAGTCATTTTTAGAAATTCGTTCGCTAAAGTTAAAAACGTTCTTTTATTTTTCAGATTAACTGCTATTTTCCGGCATTATGAATCGAATGGCAGCAAGGATTTTTTTCGCTTTTGCTCTCAGCACATCGGCTTTTGCGCAAACGCAAACGACGAATATTCCAACGTTGACGCCCCTGACGCCAGCTCCTCCGGCCATCGTTACCCAGCCTTCACCTGCTCCAGCTCCGGCTCCAGTTCCGGTTCCGGCTCCTGCGCCACAGGCCCCGCCGCCTCCTGCGGAACCTTCGCTGGTTTGGGATGCGAGTGAAAAAACTTATGAGGCGAAGGTCGGTGAAGCTACCGCGCCGTTTGTTTTCTCATTTACCAACGTCTCGTCTGGCGAAGTAATTATTACCAATCTGCAGACGTCATGCGGTTGCACTGCGGCTCAAATGCCGGAGACGCCGTGGCACTTGCCTGCGGGAACCAATGGCGAGATCAAAGTCACCATGAATTTGGCCGGCAAACAGGGGAACGTCACTAAACAAGTGACCGTGAATACGTCCCACGGGGTTAAAGCCTTGTTAGTTCATGTCATCATTCCACCAGCGCCGACGCCGGTCACGAATGCTGCGGAAAACCTTCGAGGCGACCGCAATGCCAATATGGAACTCGCCAAAGCCGATCGTCAGGCGGTTTTCAAAGGCGACTGTCGTTCCTGCCACGTTGATCCGGGAGTTGGCAAACACGGCAAGGAGCTTTACGACGCTGATTGCGGCGTTTGTCATGATTCCCATATTCGCGCGGCCATGGTTCCCGATTTGCGCGCGCCGAAAACGGCTCGCGATAAAGATTATTGGGTCAACTGGATTACTTACGGACGGCCGGGTTCCATGATGCCAGCTTTCGGCGAAAAAGATGGCGGCCCGCTTGCCAAAGAACAAATCGATTCGTTGGTGGCCTATCTGGTTAAAGAATTTCCTCAAGCGCCCGTGGCGGTGCCGGCGCCGGTCAAGGTCGTTCCTGCTGCCAACCCCACGCCCGGAGCAGGGCAATAATTCTCATTTGATGATTTCAAGTTGTTGTTGAATCACCTTGATCATCTCGGCGAAATCATCGGCATCATATCCAACCGATTGGAAGACAATGCTTCCCTTCGCATCGATGACATAATTTCGGGGAACATGCATCGTGGCGAAAAGTTTATAAATTTTCTGTTTCGGATCGCTGACGAGTGGAAAAGACAACTGGTGTTGTTTGGCAAATTCGCCCAGTTCCTTGTTCTCATGCCCGCGTCCAATGACGAGCATCGCAAATTTCTTGTCCTTAAATTTTTGCCAGACCTCTTTTTCCAGAGATGGCATTTCATCGATGCACGGCCCGCAGTTGGTCGTGAAAAAACCAATCAGCACGACTTTACCTCTTAGCTTTTTTAAATCCACTTCCTTGCCGTCGAGCGGAGTGCATTTGAAAGCAGGGGATTTCTGCCCTTCGTGAGTCAACGTGGTTTCCGGTAACACTTCCGCACCGGCAAAACGGGGCAGGGCAAAAGCGATCAACGAGCAACAGGTGATAAGTCGTAGCATAAAATGATTCAATTTTTAATGACGCTGGCTAACAGGATTAAACAATTTTCCCATCTCTTCAAGCACTGCGTTGTAATCGTGGCGAATCAAGCGCGGAGTCCGCATCAACCTAAAACAACGGCGAAGCGGACTGTAATCCGCACTCTGATCCTTATCAAACCGTTTTAAGAATTTTTTCGTACCCAATTCATCGTTTTTTCCGCCAGCTTGTCGAACGCAGTCACGCAGAGTTCAAGATGATCTTCCTTCGTGTCCTCGATTTTGTTGTGGCTGATGCCGTGCAAGCTTTGGACGAACATCATCACAGTCGGCACACCGGCGCGCGCGACTTCCGCAGCGTCGTGCAACGGGCCACTGGGCAAGCGAAGAACCTTACCGCAGGTTTCGCGGATGGCTTCGTCGCACAAGGCGATGAGGTCGTCGTTGAACGGGCGCGGCTCAATTTGCCAGAGGCGCTCCCAGGAAACTTTCACCTTGCCTTCCTTTGCGAATTTTTCGCTGGCGGTTTTCGCTTCTTGAAACATTTTTTTCAGCGCAGTGGCATCAAGATGCCGCTGGTCAAGCGTAATTCGGCATTCCTCCACGACGCTGGTGACAATTCCAGGTTTGGTTGTGCATGAGCCGATGGTGCAAACACCGCCGTTGCTGCGCTCGGCGATGAGATAAATTTCTGGACTCATTTTCGCGGCAGCGAGGAAGGCGTCTTTTCGGCGGTTCATCGGTGTGCTGCCGGAATGCGCGGCCTGTCCGTGAAAAGTAATCGCGTGTCGCTCGACGCCAAAAGTTCCCAACACTGCGCCGAGCGGTAGATCCAAATCCAAAAGCACCGGGCCCTGTTCGATGTGCAATTCCAGATACGCTGCTGCGTTCTTGAGTTCATTGCCGCTGTCCTTCACGCGCTCGAAATTCACGCCTACATTTTTCAGCCCATCCGGCAATTTGATTCCGTCTTTGTCCACCAAACCGCTTGCTTCGTTCATGTCCAAATTGCCGGAGCAGGCGGACGAGCCAAACAAACTTTTTCCGAATCGCGCACCTTCCTCATCGGCCCAATCGACGAGGCGAATGGTAATCGGTGGCTTGCCGTCGTATTGCGTATTGATGCGCCGAAGAATTTCTAAGCCAGCCATGACATTGAGGCAGCCATCGAGCCAACCGCCGTTCGGCACGGAATCCATGTGGCCACCGAGGAGCAGCGATTTTTCCGATTCGCCACGCAGTGTCGCCCAAAGATTTCCCGCCGCATCCACGTGGGTTTCAACCGGGAGTGCTTCGAGTTTTTCCGTCAGCCACGCGCGTGCCGTCACCCACATGGGCGTAAACGCGACGCGTTGCGCGCCGTTTTCATCGCCCGTGATCGCGCGAAGCTCTTTGAGCTCGGCGACGGTGCGTTTGGGGTTCAATTCAGCGGTCATTACCTTCGACGATGATTTCTTGCGACGCTGGGGAAACTAACATTCAGTCAGTGTAAGTCACTACGATTTTCAAATGATACCGCGAAAATCCTTCGACAATTCCGGCGGGATTTAATCAATTGCTTTTGAGTTCTCAAATCCGAGACAACCTAGAAATGCCTCTGAAAACCTCTGTTCCGGATCCTCGCCTTAATCTCGATCGAAAAGTTTCCCCACCCCAATGCGTAGCAAAAGCAAAGTTCTTATTAACAATTTTTGAGTGAATTCCAAAGCGCAACGGGGAGACTGACAACCAATTGATTATTGCCGAGAACCGTCGCGCTCGCGACTCCTCGCCAAGCCGAAGGGCGGCGTGCAAACCGCTATGACGTTCCAATTGTCCTGCTTTTTTATTTATAGAAAACGAAGGAGAAGTGCGGTACACATTCGCTTAAACCATTGAATATGAATTTCAAATTTACTTTTGCTCTGCTTTCCCTGCTTTCCACCGTTTCACTCGGATTGAGCGTGGAGGAAAGCCCCGATGCCCCCATCACGATCGTGAAACGCATCGATGTGGAGGAATACGACAAGTTGCGCTCCAACACGAACCACGTGTTGCTGGACGTACGCAGTGCAGCGGAGTTTGAGAAAGGCCGGATTCCCGGAGCCACCAACATTGACTTTAATTCAAGCCAGTTCGCCGCCAAAGTAGCGGCGCTGGACACCAACAAAACCTATCTGGTCAACTGCGCCGTCGGGATGCGCAGCGCAAAAGCCTGCCAGAAGATGGAGACAATGGGATTCAACAAACTCTACGATCTTCGATCAGGATTTGACGGTTGGAAAAAAGCGGGCAAGCCAATTGAAAAATAACGTCGATTGACTCGCCGCGTTTTACAATTGTTCAATGGGTAGGTGGAAACTGTCGAAGTCTCCCTTCCGAGCCTTGGTCAAATTCAGGTATCGGTTAGATGGCCGCGAGATTTTCCTTTCGCCTTCCCAGTTCGCGCAAAGCGTTTTCGAGCGCGCGAATCATGGTGATCCCTGACTTGTCCGTGAATGGAAATTGTCCAGTGAACTTCGGCGATTGAACGGCGGCATAAGTTTTTCGTTCGATGTCGTGTGCGTCCGGCAAGTAACCAATTGAACCGTTTGCATAACTGAGCATGAAGAGATCTTCGTGCGGCCAGCACTGGCGCAAATCGAGGCCGAGTGTAGTGAAAAGTTCCGAGGGATTTGCGGAAAAATAAATATCGCCGATGCGAAGGGCTTGAATTTCTGTCTCCAGAATTTCCGGGCGCGAATTAATCACGGGGAGAATTTCATCCGTCCATTCCACGGCGAAACGAGAAAGCGCGGCGACAGTTTTTTCCACGCTTCCGTCGTAGCGCAGTGGAAGTCGTTCCGGCAGACCCACCGCGTTGTGAGCGATGCCACCCATCCAGCCCGTTGTGTCGCCCGTTTTCAACCGATACAAACCTTCTTCGCGATCGCGCGAAATTTCTTCCTCAGTCCAGCGCCGGGTGGGAAGAGAAACTTTTCTGCAAATTGCCGCGACTCCCGTTTGTTCGATGGGCCGGGAATTAGTTAAAGCGTCCAGCGCAACTTTTGTAATCGCTTTCGCCGGTTCAAAACGCTTTTCCGTTCCATTGAATTCACGGCGAAAATTCACGTCGCCACACGTGCCTTGAAAATAAAGCGCAGTCGCGCCAGGCGATGCCGCCTCGATTTGTTCAACCACCTCGCCGGGCCAATCTCGACTGACGGCGTGCAAATCAATTTCCATATGCGCCGTGCAATGCGAATGAAAATTAACCGCGACGACAAGTGGTTTCCCTGCGATCGAATCAGCGCGCAAGACACTGACTCGCGTATCGACCGGTCCATTTTCTCGCGTGCGATTAAAGGTCATTCCAGAAAGTTCGCCTTTGCCGACGAATATTTTTGCAGGTTGCCTTTTTTGCCACGCTTCGATTGCCGCGCCTGCTGCCTGCCTGGCCGCAAATTTTAGATAGGCTTCATTTCGTTCGCCCGCTCCGCGAATCAATCCCGCCGTCGGCGCATTGTGGCTGTGGGAACAATTCACGCAGATTCCGTCTGGCGAAATATTGGTTTGCAGAGAAATTTGTTCGCGAATGGAACGAGTAAAAGTTGCGTCGTTATACATTAAATCCAGCGCGATCAGCGCGACGCATCTTCCAGTTTCATCTTCAATCACAAACGCCGTCGCGGTGAGATCGTCGCGAAGGCGCGCCCAGGTACGATTTAGGTAATAACCGAGTCCGGCAAGTTCAACGCCGGGAGGCGGGGTGATTATTTTTCGGGCGACTCCAACGAGGAATTTCGAACTCATCTGATTTATTTTTCAAATTGAATCGTCCCAAAGCAGCGCGGCCGATGAAAATTAAATTCATCCACCGGCGACCACGAAGCCCAGTGGGGATGCGAATTTTCTTCAGCGCACTTGAAAAAGTTTCCGCGACATTCCTGCTCATTGATTTTTCCAAGGGGACCAACGAACGGCTCCAGCAACGAAAACGGAATATAAAATTGCAGAGTCCAATCGATCGGCTCGGAAATCTCCGGCGTGGTGACCGGGGCAAGTGAGGAGCGAACTCGGATCCTGCGCCCAAGTTCAAAGGGAATTTTTGTAAAATCTTTGAAGCCGCCGGGGATTCGTTCAGGATTGGTAATGTAACACGAGAGAAACGCGCCGCCGCAGTTGAACTCAAAATTGAAGTAGCCTTTGTCGGACTTTGGCTGGAAGAAAAATTCCACGCAACTGTCTTTCCAAACTTCGTCGCCATATCTGGTCCGCGTGCAACGAACGAATCGATCCTGCACTTTGAAAACGCCGTGGATTCCATCGAGGTCGTAAAGCAGACGGACGAACGTTCGCGGGCGATGGCGGCCGGATTCTTTGCGGAAATGTTTTATTTCCAAAGATTCGGCGTGTTTCCACGAAGGGCTGTTCCAGTCGGCGGTGAAGTCATGGGCGCGTTTGGCCTTGCGCAAAACGTAAACCGAATTGGCTTCGATCCTCGCTGAATTTTTGGCCCGTTTTTTCAAGCGGATTTTTCAGTGCCACAGCAGGTAATAGAACCCGGCGGCGCCAATGAAAACAAAAATCGCTTTCCGCATGTGTTTTGGGTGAACGCGGTTCATCACGAAATTTCCGAGAAACATCGCGCCGAAAAGCGGCACGGCGACGACTGCGCCAAACGCCCACGAAAATTCTTTGAGATAACCCACTTTGCCGTAGAGAAACAGGCGCAGGGTACAACTGAGAATCAGCATCGTTTGCAGGAACGCCATGATTTGTCCGCGCGTCCACGGATGGGCGTAGGCGTAAGTCGCGGTTGGGATTCCGCCAAGATTAAATGCGCCGCTCAAAACTCCACTGAAGACGCCGAAAGGAATCGACATCGGCGTGCTAATGGATCGCAGCGGTTTTTTGATAAAAAATTCGCGCGCGGCGAAATAAACCATCACGGCACCGAGAATTTTCAGGAGAAGTTCTTCGTTTAAATTTTCTAAAAAATAAACGCCGAAAGGAACGCCGATGCAACAACTGACCAGAAACGGAATTCCCAAACGCCATTTATAATCCCGAAAGTGCTGAACGAACGTCGCGATGATGACAAGCAAGCCATAAAAAGTTCCGATGGCGGCGGCTTGTTTCAGTCCGAGGACAGCGGGAAGTAGCGACATCGAAATCAAACCGAAACCGAAACCGGTCAGCCCTTGCACAAAACCTGCGGCGGCCAGCGCGCCGATGATGAAAGGCCAATTCATGTTAGGAATTGTCCCGATCTAATATTGCGCTTCGCCGGGAACCAGGTTCGCACGATGTTTTTCCAGTTCGCCCTGAATGTTTGCAATGATGTCGGGATGTTTTTCGGCGATGTCGAATCGTTCCGAAGGATCCTGGGCCAGATTGAACAGCAGCGGTGTTTCGTGTTTTTCAAATTTCTCCTGGATGCGATTTCCAGCGTAACCCGGCGCGGTTTGGAAATGCGCTTTGAATTCTCCTTTGCGAATGGCGAACAATTCCCCGCCGCGATAATAAAACATCGTGTCGCGCTGGCTTTTTCCCTTGCCAAAAAGAATCGGCGACATGTCCACCGTATCCATCACGCGATCTTTCGGAATCTCAACATCCGCCCAATGCAAAATCGTGCTGAATAAATCCATAGACGAGGCGAGTTCGTGAGTGACGCTGCCGGCTTTGATTTTTTTCGGCCACCACGCAATGCCAGGTTCGCGCATCCCGCCTTCCCAGGTGCTGCCTTTTCCTTCGTGCAATAAACCGGCTGAGCCGCCCGCGAATTCTTTGACGAGCCACGGGCCGTTGTCGCTGGTGAAAAAGACGAACGTGTTCTCATCGAGATTTTCTTTGCGCAACGTTTCTAAAATCTGGCCGACGCTCCAATCGAGTTCTTCAACGGCATCGCCGAACAGACCGCGAGTGCTCTTGCCTTTGAAATCTTTTGAAGCAAAAAGCGGCACATGCGGATAGGTATGCGGCATATAAAGGAAGAACGGGTTCTTTTTATTTTCGCGAATAAATTTGGTCGCTTCTTCAGTGTAACGTTTGGTCAACGTCGTGACGTCCGTCGGCTGCTCGATGATTTTGTCATTTCGCCAGAGCGATGGATTCCACCAGTTCTGTTCAGGATTTAAATTCATGGAAGCCTGTTTCGGCGGCTTTGCATTTTTGTTCGGCTCCATATCGTTGGACCAGAGCAAGCCGAAGTAAGAATCGAAGCCGTGCGACGTCGGCAGAAATTGAGGTAGGTGGCCAAGGTGCCATTTGCCCACGCAAGCCGTCGCGTAATTTTTCGATTTGAGGGCGGTGGCGATGGTGATTTCATTCGTCGGCAAACCGCCCGTTGAAACACCGTATAACACGCGACGAATTTCGCTGCCCGCCATGCCGTTGCGAATCGGCAAACGTCCAGTGAGCAGCGCGGCTCGGCTCGGTGTGCAGACGCAAGCTGCGACATAAAAATCGGTGAAGCGCATTCCTTCGGCGGCCATGCGGTCTAGGTTCGGCGTCTTGATCGTCGGATGTCCGTAGCAACCGAGATCGCCGTAGCCAAGGTCGTCCGCGAAAATGATGACGATGTTTGGCGGACGCGCGATGGCTTGAGAAACAGGAAAGAGAATTGTGAGAAAACAACCGAGCGCGTGAAAGATTTTTAAATGCGTTTGTTTCATGGCTGCGAAGATTTAACTGAGAAGGAGGAAGTAATGCAAAGAGTTTGAGAAGTGTTCGCTGTTCATAATGAAAACGACAACGGCGCGTTGCGAACAACGCGCCGTGCTTGATTGCAATTGAGAGTTTTATCTTCCGGCAATTTTTATCTAACGCTGACGGAAT
>JBDSLX010000097.1:0-6931 GCA_039916145.1 Verrucomicrobiota bacterium
GCGGCGGAACATCGCGTGTTCGATTCGGCCGGGAATATTTTTACAAACTTTGTGAACCAGACCGACTCGAACAACGCCGGTTGGTATAAACTCGGCGATTACCTTTTGGACGCGGGTCGCAGCCGCATCGCGCAAGTTTCCAATCGTGGTTTAACCGGTTCCCAACTCGTGAGCGCGGATGCGATGATGATTATTTTAAATCGGCGACTCTCCGCTCCATTAAAACTGTTTCCGCCCTTTACCAACGGGAACAATGGACCATTCCGATTTCGCCTGAACGGTGCGAGCGGTCAGAAAGTAAACGTAGAAAGTTCCAGCAATTTTTCCAATTGGATTTTGCTGAGTAACTTCACGCTGACCAATTCAACTTCGGAGTTTTCGGAGCCATTCTCCAACGGTCTAAAAGTTTTTCGCGCCCGACTCATGCCCTGATCTGGTTTGGGGTAGCCGGGGAGGGATTGATAAGCCGATCATTTTCGGGATAAGTTTAGAAATGAATTCAACCCATTCAACCTGCGCCTCTGTTTGTGAACTATACTCGCAGTAAATTTCTAACTTCGCTCGCATCTCTTTTGCCGCGTGGCGAATTCTCCTGTGCGCGTGAAATTTGCCAAAAATATTCCGGCGACAAATGGTTTGCCACCCACTTGCCTGATGCGGTCGCCTTTCCCCGCAGCACAAAATCCGTCGCGACGATTTTAAGATTTGCTCACAAAAACAAAATTCCGGTCACGGCGCGCGGTGCGGGGTTTGGTTACGTCGGAGGCTGCGTTCCCGTTCAAGGAGGAATTGTTTTGTCGCTGGAGCGGATGAATAAAATCAAAGAAATTCATGCGGGCGATTTTGTGGCAGTCGTTGAGCCGGGAGTCCTCACGCAAACTTTGCAGGAAGCCGTCGAACGGAAAAAACTTTATTATCCGCCTGACCCCGCCAGCCGCGCCGATTGCAGCCTCGGCGGAAATATCGCGACGAATGCGGGCGGGCCGCGTTGTTTGAAATATGGAGTGACGCGAGATTACGTGCTGGGCCTCGAAGTCGTTTTGTCCGACGGAACCGTTGTTCGCCTCGGCAGCCGCACGCACAAAAACAAAACAGGTTTTGATTTCACGCGGTTGTTCGTCGGCTCGGAAGGAATGCTTGGCATCGTCACCGAAGCGACCTTGAAACTTTTGCCGCTGCCTCCGTATCGCGCCTGTCTCGCCGTGGGATTTGACTCAATGCGCGTCGCCGCAAAAACAATTCGCGATATTTTCCGAGCCGGATTTTTGCCGTGCGCATTGGAAGTGGCGGACGATTTTACTTTGGCTGCCGCGCGAAAACGTACCGGCAGCAAACGGCTGGATGGCTGTCATGCGTTGATCATCGTGGAACTAGACGGCCAGGAAAAATCCGTCCGCAGCGAAATCCGCGATCTCGAAATACTCGTTCAGTCGCAAAAACCAATTTTCGCGCAGCGAGCTTTGGGCAGCGAAGAGACTGAATTGATTTGGCAATTACGCCGCGAGTTTTCTTTCTCACTGCGGGACACAGGATTGATCAAATTGAATCAAGACATCGTTGTTCCACGCAGCCGATTGGAAGATTTGTTTCGCTTCACGGCTGCACTGCAAAAGAAGCATGGAATCGCGCTGGCTTGTTTCGGTCACGCGGGCGACGGAAACATTCATTGCAACGTCATGTATGATGACAAGCTTCCGAATATTGTGCGACGCAGCGAGAAAGTTTTGGACGAATTGTTCAGACAGATTCTGGCGTGGAACGGAGTCATCACCGGCGAACACGGGATTGGCCTGGCAAAGAAACGGTGGTGGCCGCTGGCTGCTTCAAAAGAATTACGCGCGTTGCATCGAACCGTGAAAAAATCGCTCGACCCGAAAGGCATTTTGAATCCTGGAAAATTCGTCGAGTAGATCGGTTGTCTTGGAGCGCGGGCGTTCACGCCGATTCATCGTCTATTAAACCAGGATCGCGGATAAATTCTGACGCGTTCTGCTATAGCCGTGGTGAAGCGGCGTAAACGCCGCGCTCCGTTTCTAAAAACAAAAAGCTGCTGATTGCTCAGCAGCTTTCGTGAAAAATTTAAGAACGATTTAGCGTCGATCACGATAACCGCCGCCGCCACCACCACCGCCTCCTCCGCGTCGGTCACCGCCGCCACCGCCGCCGCCGCCGCCACGATAACCCCCACCGCCCCCGCCAGCCGGACGCTCTTCACGCGGGCGAGCTTCGTTGACCGTTAGAGGACGGCCTTGAAAATCTTTTTCATGAAACATGGAGATGGCTTTTTGCGCATCGTCCTGTGACGCCATTTCGATAAACGCGAATCCACGGGAACGCCCTGTGGTCCGGTCTTGCATGATATTCACAGAGAGAACGGATCCGGCCTGGGAAAAATGATCCTGCAAATCATTTTCTGTAGCTGTGAACGTGAGATTACCGACGAATAATTTAGCTGCCATATGAACTTTCTTTGAACTGGATTGTTGATTTTACTGGCGGTTTTCTAACAACGGACAACCGACGCATTCCACTTTGGAATGCAAAAACTCTAGGCTCAATTCAAAGTCAGGCAAACAAATTATACTCAGGGAACACCTGATTTTTCCAAGCTCACCACGCCGCCGCTTTTCCAGAAACACGCGGGTCCGACGCGCCCACAAATCCTTTGCCCTTGGGATTTTTTGCCACTGCCTGGGAAACACCGAATGAGTCTGTCGTCTTGATTTTGTGACCGCGCTTTTCCAATTCTCCAATGGTGGCCGCTCCCATTGCCTTCTCGATTTTCAATTCATCCGGACTCCATTGGTGATGAAACCGCGGCGAGGCAATCGCCTGGTCAATGTCCATTCCAAAATCCAAAACATTGATAATCGTGAGCGCCGTCTGGCTGATAATGGTCGGCCCGCCCGCCGCGCCGACTGCGAGAATGGGTTTTCCATTTTTCAAAACAAGGGTCGGACTCATGCTCGACAATGGCCGTTTGCCGGGCGCGACGGCGTTTGCTTCCGCGCCGATCAAACCAAAAAAATTCGGGACGCCGGGCTGCGCGGAAAAATCATCCATCTCGTTGTTCATCACCACTCCGGTTCCGGGAATGACAACTTTAGAACCAAAACTTGTGTTCACCGTCGCGGTGCAGGCGACCCAATTTCCTTCCGCGTCGGCAGTGGAAAAATGAGTCGTGTGTTTCCCGAAGACATCGTCGTCTGATTTTTCGGGAGTGCCGTGATGGGGAACTTCGGTGACGCACTGCGAATCGATTTTTTTGGCTAAAGTTTTTGCGTATTTCGCACTGACCAATCCGCGCGGCACTTGGGCAAAGGCTGGGTCGCCAAGCCAAAATGCGCGATCGGCAAAAGCCAGTTTCATTGCTTCGGCGACAACGTGAATCATCTCCGGCGAATTCGCGCCAAGCTTTTTTAAATTGTATCGGTCGAGAAGATTTAGAATTTGCGCGACATGCACTCCGCCCGAACTTGGCGGCGGAAAACTGACAATTTTGCGGCCGCGATATTTCGTCGTGATCGGCTCGCGAAATTCGACGCGATAATTTTTTAAATCCGCGGCGGTCATATTTCCGCCATTTTTCTTCATCCATTGCTCGGTCGCTTCAGCGAACGGCCCGCCGTAAAACCAGCCAATTCCATTCGTCGCCACGGCGCGGTATGTTTTCGCGAGATCAGGTTGTTTTAAAATTTCCCCAATCTCATAAGCGTTGTCGTTTTTTAAAAAATTGGTGCGCGAACTTTCAAATTTGGAAAGATCTGCCGCCATGTGTTTCAACACGTTCGCGTAACTGCGATTCACCGGGAAACCTTCGTCAGCGATTTTTGCCGCGTTCAAAAGATGTTCGCGCAAAGTCAGTTTTCCGGCTCGACGAATCGCAGCATCATACGCGGCCAGCGCGCCGGGCACGCCGATGGCCAATGCACCGAGTTGACTCAAATTGGTGTCAGCTTTTCCGTCGCTCAAAAACATATCGCGCGTGGCGGCAGCGGGAGCCATTTCGCGTCCGTCAATCGCGAGAAATTTTCCGTTCGCCAAGCGAATTAACAAGAAACAGCCGCCGCCAATTCCAGAATTGTATCCATCCACCACTCCGAGCGTGAGTGCGGTGGCGACAGCGGCATCGACGGCGTTGCCTCCTTTTTTGAGAGCGTTGATTCCGGCGCGCGTGGCGATTTCATTGACGCTAGCGACGATTCCTTTTTCGCCAACGGCTTGCTCGGCCCAGACAGAAAAAGTGTCGAACGACAAAGTGAGAATTAAAATTGAATTAAGAAGGTTTGTTTTCATTTCACGAGATTGATGAAGAAGGTGATGTTGATTGCGTTAAGAAAATCCATCAGGAACGCGCCGACGATGGGCACGACCAAAAAGGCGCGGGGCGCGGGGCCAAAAGTTTCGACGAGCGATTTCATATTGGCGACCGCGTTCGGAGTTGCGCCAAGACCAAAACCGCAATGACCACCCGACATCACGGCTGCTTCGAAATCGCGGCCCATGATTCGGAATGTGACAAACCACGCGAACAGCGCCATCACTCCGACTTGCACCGCGAGAATTACGAGCATTGGCCCGGCCGCGCTGGCCAGTTCAATGAAATTCAAACTCATCATCGCAATCGCCAAAAAAATTCCCAACATCACGGACGACATGGTGTCCACGATTTCTGTTTTAATCCAGCGTCCACCGACGGCATCGACGACGTTGCGAATCGTCACACCGAGCAGCATTGCGCCCATGTAAATCGGGAACGTCAGTTTTTGTTTTTCGAAACTGAGATCGAAATCGAAATTGAAAGCTGGCGAAAAGCTCGCCTTGATCATCGGCAGTGGAACGTGCGTTTGCTGGATAAAATAACTGATCCAGGAGCCAATCTTGATGCAAACCAACAGAAGCAAAATGATCGGAAGCGCCTGTTTTCCGTAGCTGGCTAATGCGCGAAGATCATTCAAAATTCCCGGCTCGGAAGACTGGCCTGATTCCAAATGAACCTCGCGTGGCGCAGTGGACTGAAGTTTTTTTTTGCGAATCAATGCGCCGCCGAGCGGACCGCCGATCAAGCCACCCGCAATCAATCCGAAAGTTGCCGCCGCCGCACCCAAAACTCCCGCGCCGGGTAGTCCGGCTTTTTCTAATTCGCCCGCAAATCCGAGCGCAGTCGCGTGTCCTCCAGTCATCGTTGTACTGCCGCAAACCACTCCAAGCAAAAGCGGCACGCCCAAAATTTTTGCCAGCGCAACGCTGATGATGTTTTGGAACAGCGCCAGGACCGCTGCGATGATCAGAAAAATAAGCACTTGAATTCCGCCGCGTTTGACCAATGACCAACTGGCGTTCAATCCGATGCAGGTGAAAAACGCGACCAGAAACGGGCGATGCACCTCGACCTTCGGCGTTTTCGCCCATTCGATTTCCGTCGTGACCAGCCACGTCCACCATTTCGCATCCACTTTCGTGGCGAGTCCGAAATCGAAAGCGCCGGAAAGTTTCACGAGCAACACAGCCAGGGAAATCAACAACCCGCCGACGACGGGCGCGGGAATATTGAAGCGCGAAAGGAATTTGATTTTGCGGACGAGGAGTTCTCCCAGCATCAAAACCGGGATCGCGGAGGCGAGAAACCACCAGGCGGAAACGATCATTGCGCGGATGCTGTCGCAGGGCGCGGTTTGTTGTCAACGAGAAGCAGAAGGCGAAGGACCGGAGCGCGGCTGCGGGATTTAGAAAGTGTTCAGTACAACAAAAAAGCCGGATAACAAGTCCGGCTTTTTCACACACGAATTAACTGAGAACGGGATTACAATAGCCGAACATCGATTTCCTGAAAGTCACCAGTAATGGTGACAAGGCTAAAATTTGGGAATTCCGCAATTCGTCTTCAACCCACGCGCTTAATCGCAATATTCTTCCGCTGCATGAGCGAGACCATTCCACACCAAGTCCGGTTCAGCAGTCGGGCAAAATACGTTTCGCTCAGAATGTCGATCCGGCGCGGATTGGAAGTAGTTGTCCCCCGCTCTTACGATCAGGAAAAAATCCCCGCCCTTCTCGAATCCAAACGGACGTGGATCGAACGTGTCCGCGTTCGTTTCGACAAACTGCCCCAACCCCCACCCATCGAGATGCGGCCGAAAATGATTGCGTTGGTTGCTCTCGCGGAAAGTTGGTCCGTTGAATACGTCTCCACGAAACGCCGCTCGATCACGCTTCAAGAAATTGGCCATCGCCTCATCGTTTCAGGAAACATCGAGAGCGAACTCGCCTGTTGCCGCGTTTTACGTCGCTGGCTTTTGCGCAAAGCTCACGAGACGCTGATTCCGTGGCTCATCCGCGTCAGCGCGGAAACAAATCTTCCTTTTGGCAAAGCCGCCGTGCGATTGCAACGTTCGCGTTGGGGAAGTTGTTCGCGCCGAAAAACCATCCGTCTCAACGGAAAATTGCTGTTCCTCTCGCCGGAATTGGTTCGCTATCTTTTGATTCACGAACTTTGTCACACCGTCCAGATGAATCATTCCGAGCGCTGCTGGAACCTAGTCGAGTCGAAAGAACCCAATTACAAAAACCTAGATAAACAGATGAGCAAGTCGATGCGGACGATTCCCGGTTGGGTTTAAATCTTAGGCCATCCGCGCCGAGGGCCTCAAATAAGGCTGAGACCTTTTTCAATCGTTCGTAATCAATGCGCCTTCGTAAGAAATTTCAATCATAGGAAACTCCCATTCGGACATTTTGCATCGGTCACGAAAAGTATCTGATTCCTGTTCGGCGCTACGATGAACTATCGCCAGAACGCGGACGGCGCGAATTGAGCCGAGTCGCGGCAGCCATATTGTTTCTGCTTTTTTTGAAAGCCGGGCCACGGGATTGCCTCGGTCGTCGAAGATATTAATACACTCTGCTTGCTGCCGCATCTCGAGTGGCACTC
>JBDSLX010000098.1:0-5797 GCA_039916145.1 Verrucomicrobiota bacterium
CGCGGGCTACGGTTATTCGCTCGGCAATCTCATCGAAACTTTTCAGTTCGTGGATTCGCAGAAAAAAACCGGCCATCAAGTGGTGATGAACGGCAACGAAGCGCTCGCTTACGGATTGATCGCGGCGGGAGTTCGTTTCGGCGCGGGTTATCCCATTACGCCGTGGTCGGACATCATGGAATTGCTACGCCGCGAGTTGCCGAAATACGGCGGAAGTTTCATCCAAACCGAAGACGAAATTGCGGCGGTGTCAATGGCGCTGGGCGCAAGTTACGCCGGTCGCGTGGCGGTGACTGGCTCGAGCGGCCCTGGAATTTCGCTGAAGACCGAAGCCATTGGTTGGGGTGTCATGGCGGAAATTCCGCTGGTGATTTGCGACATTCAACGCGGCGGCCCTTCGACTGGAATGCCGACGAATGTTGAGCAATCGGATTTGAATATCGCGGTCAACGGTGGTCATGGAGATTCGCCTCGCGTTGTCATCGCGCCGGCAAATGTTGAGGATTGTTTTTACACCGCGATTGAAGCGGTGAACATCGCGCGCAAATACAGTGTGCCGGTTATTATTCTCAGCGACCAGGCCATCTCGACTCGCATCGAAGCTTTTGAAGAACCGAATCTGGAAAAAGTTTGCCAGGATATTTCGCCTGACCTCACGCCCATCGCCGATCACAAACCGTACGATCTCTCGACGCCGAACGGCATCACGCAACACGTCGCGCCCGGCACAAAAATTCAAAGCGGCAAATATCCCATCGCGACAGGTTTGGAACATGACGAACTCGGACATCCCACTGGCTCGCCAAAATTGCACATGCAAATGGTCGCGAAACGCCGCAAGAAATTGCAGGCACTCGGAGAAAGTTTGCCCATTCCAGAAATCTACGGCCCGTCGGAAGGCAACGTGCTTTTGATCGGCTGGGGTTCAACACAAGGCCCGATTCGCGAAGCGGTGGATCGCGCGCGCGCGGCGGGCGACAGCGTTTCCTCCATCAATATTAAACATATCAATCCACTGCCGCCCGGGTTGGAAAATATTTTCGCGGGCTTCAATCACGTCTTTGTGGTCGAGATGAACGACGAAGGTTTGTACGGCTTCGGACAACTCGGCGGTTTGCTCCGCGCGCGTTTCTGCGATCCGAAAATTCGCGGGATTACCAAGACAGACGGGCTGACGTTCCGCGTGCGAGAAATTTTGGAACGCGCGAAAGCCACGGTCGCTGCGGGCGTGCGCAAACTTTAATTCAATTCTAAAACAAAATTTTTATGAGTAATCCTGTAACAGATATTTCTCCTCGCGGCGGCAACATCACGGCGGTGCCGAGTGTTTCAACAACGACTTTGCCCGATTCCGAACGCAAAGGTTTGACGAAAAAGGAAATCGCAGCGGATCATCCGACGTGGTGTCCCGGTTGCGGCGACTTTTCTGTGCTGGCGCTTTATTTCAAGCTGATTGAAAAGCGCAAAATGTTGCATGAACAAATCACAACGGTGGCGGGCATCGGTTGCTCAAGCCGTTTTCCGTATTTCGTTCAGGCGCATGGAGTGCATTACATTCACGGACGCGCGTTGCCGTTTGCCAGTGGTGTTTCGCTTTCGCGTCCTGACTTGCACGTGTTTGTTTTCGGCGGCGACGGTGACGCATTTTCCATCGGCGGCAATCACGTCAATCACACCGCGCGTAAAAATATCAAGATGACCTACGTCATCATGGATAATTTTGTTTACGGCCTGACCAAGAAACAAACTTCTCCCACTTCGCCGATTGGTTTCAAAAGCAAGACGGACATTTGGGGCGCGGTGGATCAACCGGTCAATCCGATGAAACAATTGATTTCCGCTGGCGCAACCTTTGTGGCGCGCGCGACGGCGACGAATCCAAATCATCTTTTGCAAATGATGGAAGCGGCGATGGATCACGATGGTTTTAGTGTGATCGAATGTTTGAGCGAATGCGTGGAATTTTACGAAGGCGCGTTCGATGCGGCAAATCCACGCAAAGGCGGCGCGTTTAATTTGGTTCCGGCGGAACACGATGTCACCGATGAAGCTGCCGCTTATAAATTAGCAGGCGAAGCTTTTCCGGGAAACTTCGGCATTTTTTACAAAGTGAATCGCCCGACGAAAAATGCGAACGAAACGAAGATCAACGCGAGCTTTCAAGAAAAGGTTAAAGGTTTGAAGGATTGGCAAATTCTGCAAAAGAATTTTGATCGGCTGAAATAATCGGTGGCGCAGCCGTTTCGGCAGGCGCGTAAGCTTGAAGGTGCTGTCGCATTCTGTCGGCGGTTGTAAACGTGGTTGGCATAATCGTGCAAATTTTGCCAGCACCGGAACGCAGGCATCCTGCCTGCGTGTTTCTGTTCAGATCGAGACCCTCGCAGGTGAGACGCCAGCGCTCCCTGGGTTGCGGATTCCGTCGCGCTA
Source organism: Verrucomicrobiota bacterium (assembly GCA_039916145.1). GTDB lineage: Bacteria > Verrucomicrobiota > Verrucomicrobiia > Limisphaerales > CANJXF01 > CANJXF01. The sequence goes on from JBDSLX010000098.1 coordinate 2,428, forward strand.
CACTCAATCACGCCTCTCTGGCAGACTGAAAGTCGGCAGCACGTTTTCTGATGCTACCCATTTTTCTTTTTCAGAATTGTTTTCAGTTTGTCGCGCAGTTCGTCGGGCTTGAAAGGTTTTTGCAGAAATCCATCCAGACCTCTTCCGGCGAATCGGTCGATCGCGTCTTGTTCGTTATAGCCGCTGACCAAAAGAACTTTCGCGTCGGAGCGAATACGGCGGATTTCACGAAAGGCTTCTTCGCCGTTGAGATGCGGCATGGTCATATCGAGAATGACGGCGGAAATTTTTTCCTGATTTGCGCGAAATGTTTCCACGCCTTCCCTGCCATCGGCTGCCGTCATGACGGTGAAACCGAATAATTCCAACATCCGCGTTGCGATGAGGCGGACGCTTTCTTCATCGTCCACTACTAGAATCGTGCCGCTGCCACGCCAATTTCTGGAAGACAGGTCCGGCTCGGCAGTTTTTGGAACAGCCGATTCGGCGCAGGGCAAAAGCAATTTAAAAGTGCTGCCGCGTCCCAACTCGCTGGAAACTTTCAGCATGCCTTTGTGCCCTCGCACAATCCCCAGAACGGCGGCAAGACCCAGTCCGCGTCCGGTGAATTTTGTCGTGAAAAACGGATCGAAAATTTTCGCTTTCGTCGCCGCGCTCATGCCGCAGCCTGAATCGGCAACCTCCAAATAAACGTATTCGCCTTCGGGCAAATCAGGTGAAAGATAAGATTCGGAAAGATGCGTGCGGTCGGCGCGCAGAACTCCGGTGCGAATGACGATGGTACCGCTTTCTCCGATAGCTTCTGACGCGTTGATGATGAGATTCATCAAGACCTGACGGATCTGCGCGGCATCGGCCTCTATCGCAGGGAGATTGTCGGCGAGTTCGAATTTCAAAACGACTTTCTTGGCGATGGAAATGCGCAGCAATTGAGTCATTTCTTCGACCAGAGAATTGAAGCTGAGGTTCTGGAGGACGAAATGTCCTCGGCCCGAATAGGCCAGCATCTGTTTGCAAAGCTCAGCGGCTTGCAGGCAAATGGTTTCAATGTTTTGCAAATAGGGACGGATGGACAAATTCTCCGAACCCTGCATCAAACAAAGGCCGGCGTTGCCCAAAATGCCGGTGAGTAAATTATTAAAATCATGCGCAATGCCGCCTGCTAAAACGCCGAGGCTTTCCAGTTTTTGTCCGTCCAACAATTTTCTTTCAAGGGCCAGCCGCTGTTCTTCATGCCGTTTGCGCTCGGAAATATCCCGGAAAATTCCGAGGCAAAGCGCCGGTTGCCCCTCCAGCTCGATAATTGAATTGGCGAATTCCACCTCGATGGTTTGTCCGTCGCGAAAGGCGACAATGCGTTCCTGGCGTGCTGGAATTGTCCGGCTGGCGAAAAGCTGGCGATAAAGTCGAATCACCTCGTCGGTATCGCATTGGTAAGTGACCGCCAGGGGCTGGCCGACTAATTCCGCCGCGCTCCTGCCGGTCAGGTTACAAAAGGCTTGGTTGACCGCGACGATGATTCCATTTTCATCCGTCAACCGCATCCCATCGGCGGAGCGGTCCCACACCGAACGAAAGCGCAATTCCGAATTGCGCAGCGCTTCTTCGATTTCTTTATGCTCCGTCACGTCCGTCGCGATACCACCCACAAATTTTCGTCCCGCTGCGCCCTGGAAGGGAAATTTGTTCACCAGCCAATGGCGAAGTTTCCCGTCGGGGGTCGGAACATTTTCATAGGTCCCCAAATTTTTTTCCAAAGCCAAAACTTTAATGTCATGCGCGCGCAGTTCATGTGCGATGGATTGCGGCAAAAGATCAAAATCAGTTTTGCCTTTGATTTTCTCCAGCGTGGTTTGGAAAAAACGTTCGAAGGGTTGATTGACGTAAACATATCTAAAATTCGCGTCCTTCATCCACGCCGCCGCCGAAGTGTGGTTCATGAACGACGTAAATCTTTCTTCACTCTCGCGTCGAGCGGCTTCGGCTCGTTTACGTTGAACGAGAAAGAGCGCTGTCGCCCATAGCACGCAAAGACCGATCAATCGACGGACGAGTGCGAGTTCCAGTTCCTGCGGCGATGCGGAAACCGGGTGAAATAAACCGATGCTGATCAAAGCCGAGCAAACGGCGGCGAAAAATAATGGATAAAAAAATTGTCGTGAACGCGAAGTGAATAGTGTGGGGACGAGATATAATAACCATTCTCCTTTGCCCGTCGGAACCTTCAGGTCGATGGCGAAGACGCACGAGGCCAGGGCCAGCGTGGCGAGAATCACCTTATCGTTTAAAAGTTTTCTCATGGAATTTTGGGTGAATTCCATTTTGAGCGTTTCAAGACGAGGGAAAAGTTTGCTGGTGCGTTGAAGTCCCGGAGTTGGGAGCGAAATAACATCGTGTGAAAATCAGAACAGAGTTGCGTAAATTTCTCCATCTCAAATTTTTTTTTACAGAATTGCGAACTTTTTTCTTGTAACGATAACGATGAACTACGCAAATACACGCCATGCGCGTGCTGATTCAGAGCACAGTTACATTTTTATATTTGATGGACCGCGACACAGCGACTCAAAATCCTGATGAAGCGCGCGACTTCAGGCATACCTCCAAGGCCTTGCGCTTTATCAAACAGAAACGAATGGCCAACGTGCAGATCGTTTTAAAATTCCCAAAATCCAGTGACGATGTAAACTTGGCGATTCTGGAGCTTTTAGACAGGGAACAGAGAAAGACTGTGCAGAAGGGGCGAACGACCGCGCCATTTTCGAGCATCCGGCCAAGCCCGCCTTCGCTTCGATAAAACCAATTTTGGCCAGATTTTTTGGTCAACATCGGCTGTCCCGCATGAAAAAAGGCACCCGTTTTCACGGGTGCCTTTGACGAGAAAAACCGGAGTTGATTATCGTTTAATATAATAAAAACGAGTTTGACCGTTCACCGGCAGCACAGCCTGAAATGTTCCTGAACCGCCCGTGATCGTCGCCGCTGTGTCAAGATAAGCTCCATTGACAGTGCCAGCGCTTCGCACCGTGAACGCAGAAGGGGAATCAGAAACTGCGCCGGTGAAGTTGATCTGCACATTTCCTCCCACAATCTGGATGCTAGTGATAATCGGAATGGTTGGCGCGGTAAGGGTTTCCACGCGGAGATTGTCCACAATGGCAAAACTCATGATTGGGACGCTCGAAAGGGTTCCCCCAAACTGATCCGCATATCCTACGAAAACATTGGTGGACAAAGTAGCGGCAGCGGTTGGGACGGTTGCAATTGTGATACCATCAATAACCCATGTAACAGAGTCAGCCACTTTGGTAATGACAACGGAGTGCCAGGCAACGCCCATGTTTCCCGATTGGCTCGTGCCGCTTTGGCT
>JBDSLX010000099.1:0-2892 GCA_039916145.1 Verrucomicrobiota bacterium
AAGCGAGTCACCAAAGAGACTCAGATTTCCCTCAAACTGAATATTGACGGGGCAGGGAAGTCGTCGATCAAAACGGGTATTCCGTTTTTCGATCACATGCTCACGCTGTTCGCGAAACATTCCACGACGGATTTGGTTCTCACTTGCAAAGGCGATCTGGAAGTTGATGCGCATCACACGGTCGAAGATTGCGGGATCGCGCTTGGGCAAGCATTTCTCGCGGTACTAGGAGATAAAAAGGGGATTCGCCGTTACGGGTGGTTTGCACCACGGCCACCGGGAGAAAAAAAAGTGGCCGCACCGCTAGGTGCCGAAGCTTACGTGACAATGGATGAATGTTTGGCGCGTTGCGTTGTCGATTTTAGTGGGCGACCATTCATGGTCTGGCGCGGGTTGGACAAAATGGCATTTAAAAAAATCAGCGGCGCAGAAAAGAAACAAGATATGTCCTCGGCTTTTCGATTTGGATTGGCGAAGGAATTTTTCCAGGGATTTGCCAACGAAGCCCGTTGCAACCTGCATTTAGAGCTGCTTTACGGCGAAGAACCGCATCATGTCGTTGAGGCGCTTTTCAAGGCTTTCGCTCGCGCGGTTGACTTCGCTTGCCAGCGTGATCCACGAATTTTAGGCCAATTGCCGAGCACAAAAGGAAAATTGTAACCGGAAAAAAGAACCACGAATGGACACGAATGCGCACGAATTATCAGGAAACCTGGCGACGCTCGTTGGAGTTCAAGCTTCAGCTTGTTCCGTGTTTTCGTGTCGCGCAAAGCAAGCTGAAGCTTGGACTCCAACGAGATTCATTCGTGTTTATTCGTGTCCATTCGTGGTTTGAATAACTCGCCAAAACTCTCCGTCAAAACTCATGCCGACGAAACAGGATTATACGACCCAGGAAGATGTGCTTCTGGTGAAGTCGGCTAAAAAGGGCGATATGCTCGCCTTTGAGGAATTAGTGGCGCGGCATCGGGACAAGATTTACGCGCGGGCGTTTTCGATGATGCGTAATGAAGATGAAGCGCTCGATCTTTCTCAGGAAGCGTGGGTGAAAGCGTGGCAGCGTTTGGTGCAATTTCAGGGGGACTCGAGTTTCGCAACGTGGATGACGCGGATCACAATTAATTTGTGTCTCGACCAGTTGCGAAAAAATAAGAGGCACCGCGCTGAATCAATTGAGGTTCTCAATGAAGAATCGGGCGGAGTTGAGCGTCAAATGCCTGTGGTGAACGTCAATCCAACGGAAGGGTTGGAGCGAACGGAAGTGCGGAAACGAATCGACGAGGCGCTTGGAAAGCTATCGGAGGAGCATCGCACAGTGCTGATTTTGCACGAATTTGAAGATCTGGAGTACAAGGAAATTGCGAAACGGATGAGTTGCTCGATTGGAACGGTGATGTCGCGACTGTTTTATGCGCGACGAAAAATGGCGGTGTTGCTGGCAGGATTTAAACGAGACGAATTACAATGAACGACGAAACAAAAATTAAATTGCAGGCGTATTTGGATGGAGAACTTTCCAGACGGGACGCGCGCGGAATTTCCGAACTCTTGACCACGGACAACGAAGCGCAATCGCTGTTGGGCGAGTTGCAAATGGTCAAAAGCGCTTTGCACGGGAATGAATTGGAACTGAAACTGCCGGAGACGCGTGAATTTTTTTGGAGCAAAATTCAGCGGGAAATTGAGCGTAGCGTGAAAGAAGAACCCACGCGAGTTCCGGCTTTCGCGTGGTGGAAACCAGCCTACGTTCGATACGTTGGAGGTATGGCGGCGGCATGTGCGTTGTTGATGATTTCGTTTATCGCATTTAACAACGAGGGTCCTCGGAAATTCGTTCCGGGCGAAATCGAAGGGAACGGAGAAATGGGATCGATTACATATCATTCAAACGCCGATGGAATGACCGTGGTTTATCTGTTTGACCGCGAGCCGGGCAAAGTGGTTGATTCAGAACCGAATTAATTTTACGTCATGAGCAATTCTCGAATTTCATTCGCCGGTCCGCTTGCATGGTTGGGCTGTTTTCTGCTGATGACTTCCTTTGGCGCGAGCAAGCTTGCTGCTGCCGATCCCAGGTTGGAAGTGCAATTAGTCTGGGGGACAAATGACGATTCTTCTCCAGATCCAAAACACAAACCGCTGGAAGCCAGCCTGGTCAAAAAACTGGGGATGTTTAAGTGGAAGAATTATTTCACGGTGAATCGAAAAGATGTTTTACTAGCGTTAAATGCCGCGCAAAAAATTCAGCTCAGTCCGCAATGCGAAATTGAGATCAAACATCTCGGCAGCCAGCGTTATGAAATCAACGTTTTCGGCCAGAAAAAACACGTCAAAAAAATCACTGAAAAAATTACCAGGCAAGACTCTTTAACCATTGCGGGCGATGATAAAAATGATTGCGCCTGGATAATTTTAATTCGAGAGATTTGATCACAGCCAGAGACTCGAACAAAGAAGGATTCTAAAAGAAAACGCCCCGCATCGCTGCGGGGCGTTTTTGTTGGCCAGAACGTTTTACGATCCGCTCGCTAATTCTTCGTTCGTCGCCACGTTAATGATTTTAAACTGCTCGGCGTGGAAAGCAGGATCGGGACGGAACAGGAGTTTTCCGAAATAACGTTTCTCCATTTCGGTGATGATTTTTTCGTCTTCATTGCGCAATCGGTCGAGGACGGTCGGATGCACCACAACGCGGAGTTGGAAATCAGATTCGTCGCGCTGACGTTTCTTTAAGATTTCGCTGAGCTTGCGTTGAATCTCCACGCTCATTGTCACCGCGCTCTTAACTTTGCCGCGACCTTTGCAATATGGACAATCATCGTAAACCGCCGCGCGCACACTTTCGGAATGGCGTTGGCGCGTCATTTCCATCAAGCCAAGTTGTGAAATCGG
>JBDSLX010000100.1:0-4245 GCA_039916145.1 Verrucomicrobiota bacterium
AGCGATTTTTGCAAATGCCTTACGCGGATTATTTGCCGAAGGATTGGTTTGATGAAACACCTGCGGAATTGATCGCGCAAAATCCGGTCAAAGAAATTGAAAATTTTTTTCGCCGGATTAAACAGGATGCGCCAGATTGCTTGAACGAATTTGACGTGGATTCGTCCGAAGGTTGACTGTTTTAATCAACGCCCGATAAAAAAACTGTGTCACTAAAATGTAAATGAACCGTTGGATTTATTTTTGGCTGTGCGTCGCCTTTGGTTTGGCGTTGCTGTTTTGTGGGTGGCGGATGCCGATTTATCTGCGAGCCGTGGACGCGAGCGTCCTCCATCGGGCCGGGGAAAAAAGTTCTGGTTTGGTCGAACAAGGAATGGCGTTGATGGACCAAAAGAAATTAGGCGCAGTGGAATTGATTTCGCAAACGGCACAACGTGAGAATATTTCCGGCCACGAGAAACTTCGCTCCGCCGTGGATGATTCGGCCAAGGCACATCCTGAATGGCAAATTTTGGGAATCGAACCGCGTTTAAAAATGCTTCTCGATTTTGCCCAAACGCTGCGACCGAAAAACAGCGCCGCCAAAACACCCTCTACATTCACGGTGCCCAAAACCAAACCGTTTACTGAGTTGGTCATCCAATCGGAGAACCGCGAAAAGGCGCTCAAACTTTTGCGCACCTCGCCGTATCCTGTCGTGCAACAATTGTTGCGATGCCGGGCGTTGACCAACACGGTTTTGTTCTCATCGTCGCAATCGTCATCGGGACAAGCTTTCGATGCGGCGCTTTCGATTTGCGGCTTGTTGCTCGAAGAACAACGTTTGACCGCCGGTTTATCCAACGCCGTTCTGACGACTTCTTCGGCGGCATTACGCGGTGAAAATTCTCAACCGCTCGAACAACTCCTTCTCGATTTCATGTCGCTCGGCCAAAGATTTAATTGGGGGCAGATCGTTGCTTTTTGCGAAAAAATTGACGACGCCGAAACGCTGCGACTTCAGGCAAACCTTGCGCGGAAAGCCGACGCTCAATTGCCCGTGCTTTTTTCTGCGGTTCAACTTTCCGGTAAACCCGCCGCAGTGGCAAAATATTTGATGAACTTCGGCCAAACTGGACAAAATGATTTGGCAGCCAGCCTTCGTTTTGGCGCGGGCGGCGTGAACGAACTTTTAAAACGCAACCAGCGGTTGCATCGTTCCAATTTCCAAGGAAAGTTGAATGCGTTCTCTGGCGCGTTGGTCTATTTGCCGTGGCAAAAGCCGAAGTTGGCCTTGGGATTAAAATGGTTTTTATATTTAGCTGCGGGATTTTTGCTGGCGCTGGCGATGCATTTTGCGCGACCACTGCCGTCGGCGGCGGAGCGACCGTTTCACGTGCGCAGTTTTCACGTGGCCCGGGAATTTTTATTTGCGCTGGGTTTTCTGTTGTTCGTGCTGCTCTTGAGCGAGCCGTTTCTCGCCCAGGAAAGCCAGAATGTGGAGTTCCCCATTCGACTCAAGTTGCCTACGGTGGGCAACTTGGTCGCGACTGAAAACGCCAACGCTCATGGATCATTTATGAATCAATTAAGTTTATTAACACTGCTCTTGTTCTTCGTTTTGCAAGCGCTCCTCTACGTCGCCAGCCTGCTCAAACTGTCAGAACTGCGACGGCAAACATTTCCCGCGCGCACCAAGCTCAAGCTGCTCGAAAATGAAGAACATCTTTTCGACGCGGGGCTTTATCTCGGTTTTGCCGGCACGATCATTTCGTTGATCCTGGTGTCGATGGGCGTAATTAAACCAAGTCTCATGGCGGCCTATTCTTCCACTTCGTTTGGCGTCATTTTCGTGTCGATTTTTAAAATTTTTCATCTGCGCCCGTTGCGCCGGAAATTGTTGCTTGATTCGGAAGCGGCAAAAAATATTCCCCAACCTCCAACTGAACACACGCTTCCCGCGCCGTTATGAATCGCAGCGTCCTCATTGTCATTTGCGATTTTTTGTTGGTCAGTCTGCTGGCGTTTTCGACGGTGGACATCAACAAAATTGCTGACGAAGGCTCGACGACACAGGTGCAAACGGTCATTTCGACCAATCCACCGGAAGCGGGAAAAGATCTGGCGGCCGTGATGCGCTTGGCCTTGGATGACGAAAAAAAGGAGCGCGATTTGTTGATGGGCGAACTCGCGGCCTCGCGCCTGACCGCTGGTGAACGCGAGAAGCAGACGCAAAATCTCCGGCAAGCATTGGAATCTCAGGCGCAAAAATATCAGCAAACCATTCAGTCGCGAGAACAGGAGTCAGCGCAATTGCAGAAGCAACAAGCAACTCTTCAACAGCAGTTCGCCGCTGCGCAAACGAATCTTCAAACGTTGGGACAGCAACTCCAAAGCAGTTCCACCGACGCCCAAATCTCCAAGGAAAAACTTGCGCAAATGGAAGCGGAACTGCGCAAACGGGCGCAAGAAGCGGCGACATTTCAGCAACAACTCGCGCTTTTGTCGAAGAGCAATCAGTTCGTTTTGAGCGAACGCCAACGTTTGGCCGGGCAACTTCAAGTGGCCGAAGTCGAGAAACGTCACGCAACTGAACAAGCGGTAAAATTGCAGGAACAGGTGCAAGTCGAGCGCGCAGAAAAAGCGAAGCTGGCCGAGGGCGTCAAAGCGTTGGCGACAAAGTCCACGGAATTGACCCAGGAGATTCGCGAAAATCGTCCGCTCGCGCCCAACGCAATTTTTGAGGAATTTCTTACCAATCGCGTTCAGGCTTTGATCAGCGCTTCTCGTCCCGGTGTGTTCACCGGCGAATCGACGAAACGCAAAACGACCGAAACCATTCTCGTCAGCGACGGCACCAACATCTTCGCTCTGTGTCATGTGCAGGATACTCCGCTGACGCTCGGTGCTCCGGGCGCTGAATGGGAAAAACTCACCGGCACACTGGGCCGAAACGCGACTCCGATTTCGATTCGCACGCTGTCGTTCCATTTGAACGATCCGCGAATCGTCTTCATGCCCGTCACCGCAGCGGAAGCACGCCGGCTCGGCAGTAAAATTTATCGCGCGTCGGCCACGCCCTTCAAATTTCAAGATGCGGTGCTGGTGGGCGCCAATGAAAATTATTACGGCGAATGCCGATTTGAAATTGATGTGACCACGCCGGGATACATCAAACTCGATCGCAATGTGGTGAAAGGAATTTTCGGAAAGTTCAATCCAACCCGTGGCGATTTTGTTTTCAGCAAGACCGGAGATTTAATGGGCGTCATGGCCAACGGCACCTATTGTTTGATGGTGCGAAATTTTGATTCCGCCGCGACCTTCCAGTTCAGCCCTGACATGCGCAGCCAACGCACCGGCGCAACGTTGTCGCAACTTTATTCCGCAGTTTTACAAATGCCATTGAAGTTGCAATAGATTGCCAGCGGAAAGATACCCTGGAAAAATTAAAACTCCTTTCCCAACCGGCATTCCCTCAATTAAATCGCAGGCGCATTAAAATGAAAATCAGTCTGCTGTTTCTCGTTTCACTTCAACTTTTTTGCGAAAACTTTTTGTTTAGAAGTGCCGCCGCCAACCCGACAAACCTGGCAACTCTAGAACAGGTTCTGGCCTCCAAAAAAGATTTATGGGGGCTGGAGGCGATGCGGCAGACCAACGGTGCCAGCTATGAATTTTTTGCGGATTTGCTGCCGCCGTTACGTTATGTGAACGCGGCATTTCGTCATTATCCGATTGTTTTGTGCGCTCCGGGAAGTTTGCAAAAAGCGCGGCTGATCTCGGATGGAAGTGGAATCAATACACGCGCCAATCTGAACACCTGGAGAGAAATTGGAACGCCCGTTTCGTTTCTGGTGGGGTCGGAGCCAGCGCCGTTTGGCGAAAAGTTTGCCGCACTCGACGGCCCGCATTACGAACGCGGTTATTTACCAATCGTGCGATTGGATTATCGTTCCGGTGAAACAAATTATCGTGAGGAAACTTTCGCGAGCATTGATTTTGCCGAGCACGCCGTTCTGTTCGCGCAATTCAGTTTAACCCAGGGAAAAAACGGAACCGTTACCGCTCGCATCGAGTCTGATTCTCCGCTGCATGAAACCGGAAATAAAATTTGCGATGAGAAAGGTCGCGTGTTGGTGTCGTTCGACAAAAGTTGGAAATGGAATACCCAACAGAAAACACTCACGGCGCAACTTTCTTCGATTGGGAAAGCGACTCTGGCTATTGCAACCGTGCCGATGAATTCCGACGTCAGCCCAAGCG
>JBDSLX010000101.1:0-6318 GCA_039916145.1 Verrucomicrobiota bacterium
CCAAAACAGGCGTCGAAATCATGGCGTTGTTTGAAGACCTCTCGCATAAAGGCAACACGGTTTTCGTCGTGACCCACGAGGAAGAAGTTGCGCGACATGCGCGGCGCATTTTGCGAATTCGCGATGGACTCATCGCGAGTGACGAAGAAGTGAAAAAATAATTCGCCGTGAACTTTTTCACCGAATTGAAAGAAGGCTTGGCCATCGCGTGGGATGCGATTTGCGCGAACAAAATGCGCTCGGTGCTGACGACGCTCGGCATCGTTATTGGAATTGTGACGGTGACGTTGATGGGAACTGCGCTCGACGCGATGAACCGCGCGTTTCACAACAGCATTTCGATCATCGGCGCGGACACGCTATTCGTTCAACGCTTCAGTTGGATGGCTCGTTCGGAAGACGAATGGCGCAAGTTTCAGAAGCGGCGCGAAATCACTTGGCAACAAGCGAAGGCGATTGAAAAACAAATGACCCTTGCTCGCGGCGTTGCGCCGGTCGTGGGAATGAATCAGACCGTGCGTTACAAAAATCGTAGCTCGTCACGTGTTCAAATTCTCGGCAGCACCGATCAGTTTCTCATTACGAGCGGATTTTCAATCGATCTTGGACGATTCATCAGCACAATGGAAGCGGAAGCAGGTCGTCCGGTTTGCGTGATTGGAACGGATGTCGCGACGAATTTATTCGTAAACGAATCGCCATTGGGCAAGCGGGTTAAAGTTGGTTCGCGTTCGCTGGAGATTGTTGGCGTGTTGGCCAAACAAGGAAAATTCATGGGCATCGAAAGTCTGGACAACGAAGTGATTATTCCAATTCAGCAATTGTTGATGGGCTATTGGAGAAATCCCGATTTCCAAATTCAAGTCAAAGCCAGCGACATTGATCGGTTGGAAGAATCGAAGGCGGAGTTGCAAGGTTTGATGCGAAAAATTCGGCGATTAAATCCCGGCGATCCCGATGATTTCTCCATCAATCAACAGGAACACTTGGTCGCGATGTTCAATCGCGTGGCGAAAATTATCGCGACGGTTGGATTGCTGGTCACGGGACTTTCACTTTTCGTTGGCGGAATCGGCATCATGAATATCATGTTTGTTTCCGTCGCGGAACGGACGCGCGAAATCGGCGTGCGCAAAGCCATCGGCGCAAAACGGCGCACCATTCTTCTCCAGTTTTTAATCGAAGCCGCGAGCATTTGTTTGATCGGCGGTCTGGTGGGTTTGGGAATCACTGCGTTGCTCACTCTGATTTTGGGAAGATTCATGCCGATACCAGTGACATTGTCTTTTCCAGTCATGGGTTTGGCGATCCTGGTTTCGCTCATCACGGGACTCGCCTCTGGATTTTTTCCAGCCTGGCGCGCGGCCCGAATGGACCCGGTAGAGGCGTTGCGGAACGAATAGCAAATCTTTTGAAACCCAACGTCGCCAAATCAAACCTCAAAGCCTTCCGCATGTTTCGCGCGGAGTTGAAGGAAAGTTTTTTCATGGCGATGAACGCGCTCGCTTCGCACAAATTGCGCTCCGCTTTGACGTTGCTCGGAATTTTGGTCGGCGTTTTTTCCATCATTGTGGTGATGACGGCAATGCGCGCGATGCGAACGGCCATTGAAAAAGATTTGGACACGTTGGGCGGACAAACTTTCGCCGTGCAAAAATTTCCCGGAGTTTCGTTCGACCGACCGGACGCAAAATATGGACGGCGAAAAGACATCACGCTGGATCAAGGAATGGAATTGAAAAAACGCGCGACGCTCGCTCGCACAGTCGGTTTGGAAAATGGTTTTGGTGTTCAAGACATGTCGTCGGCATTCGACAAAGCGCCGCCGAGTGTCTGGCTCGCCGGTGAAACGCCCGACAGTTTTCCTGCGCGAAATTGGACGAGCAAGGAAGGTCGCGTCTTGTCGGATGCGGATGTTGAAGGCGGTCGTGATGTTTGTGTTCTGGGCAGCAGTCTGGCGGAAGTTTTATTTCCATTCGGCTCCGCGCTCGGCGAACGAATCAAAATAAACGGAATCGGCTTCGCGGTGGTCGGCGTTTTGGAGGCGAGTGGCGCGACGCAAGGAGGCAATCAGGATAATTTTGCGCTGATTCCGATCACGACAGGATTCAATCGCTTCGGCGATCGCTGGGGACAAAGCATCAACCTCGTCGTTCAAGCTCGCGATCTCGACAGCGTCAACGACACCATCGAACAGGTGCGCGGCATTTTGCGCGCATTGCGAAAAGTTCCGCCGGGCGGCGAAGATGATTTCGAGATTTTGACGAAAGATTCGATGATGGAACAGATCAACACCTTTACGCGCGCCGTTCGCATCGGAATTTCGGCGGTCAGTTCCATCGCGTTGATCGCGGCGGGAATTGGAATCATGAACATCATGCTCGTCTCTGTCACGGAACGAACGCGTGAAATTGGGATCCGCCGCGCCATTGGCGCAAAGAAACGAAACATCATGACGCAATTCATCATGGAAGCAGTGGTGCTTTGCGAAGTTGGCGGCGCAATTGGAGTGGTCTTGGGAATCGCTGGCGGTAATGTCGCCGCGCATTTTTTGGAATTGCCCGCCGTCATTCCCTTCGATTGGGCAGTCATCGGCCTTGTCATCTGCTCAATGGTCGGAATGGTTTTTGGAACTTATCCCGCCTACAAAGCCGCCAATCTTGATCCGATTGAATCGCTGCGTTACGAATAATTCGTTCGCCCGTGGGAAATTACTTCGCCACAAATCCTGTTACCGTGCGCCGCTTTGATTCGTCAGTGAATGCAGTTACGACAAAATTTTAGGAATTTAAAAATAATGAACCCACAAAAACGCACTTTGTTTCTTCTTTTGCCAATTTTTCTTTTTTGCGCCGTTGTTCGCGCTGCCGAAAAACCCGACATCGTTTTTATTCTCGCAGATGACTTGGGTTCCTACGACGTCAGTTGGCGAGGGAGTGAAATCAAAACGCCGAATCTTGACAAGCTCGCGAACGCAGGCGCAAAGCTGGAAAATTTTTACGTCCAACCGCTTTGTTCCCCGACGCGCGCGTCGCTGATGACCGGCCGTTATCCGATGCGCTACGGTTTTCAGGTCGGCGTTGTCAAACCGTGGGCAAAGTATGGTTTGCCTCGGGAAGAACGGATGTTACCGCAAGCCTTGCGCGAAGTTGGTTACACGACGGCGATTTGCGGTAAATGGCATCTCGGCAGTTTTGAAAAAAAATATTGGCCGAACGCGCGGGGTTTCGATCATTGGTATGGGCATCTGTTTGGTGCGCTGGATTACAACACTCACATTCGCGACGGCGAATTTGATTGGTATCGAGACGGCGTGACCAATCACGATGAAGGTTACACGACGCATCTGGTCGGACAGGAAGCGGCGAGATTGATTCGCGATCAACCGAAAGATAAACCGTTGTTTCTTTACGTCCCGTTCAACGCTGTCCATGCGCCGCTCCAGGTTCCTGAAAAATATATGGAGCCGTACGGGAATTTAAAAGGCGATCGCCGCACTTACGCCGGAATGGTCGTCGCGATGGACGAAATGGTTGGCAAAATTGTCGCCGCGATTGATGAAACCGGTCGGCGCAAAAATACCTTGTTTATTTTCTCCAGCGACAATGGCGGTCCCGCGCCCGGTCGCATTACAAGCAATGGCCCACTCCGCGCGGGCAAAGGAACCGTTTATGAAGGCGGTGTTCACACCTGCGCTTTTGCGACCTGGGAAAATCATATTCCCGCTGGCACCAAGGTGAACGCAATGGCGCACATGGTCGATTGGTATCCGACCTTGCTGAATCTGACCGGCGCATCGCTCCAACAAAAATTGCCGCTTGATGGAAAAGATATTTGGTCATGCCTCACCCAAGGCAAACCGTCGCCGCGCAATGAAATATTGATGAACACCACGCCAGTCCTCGGCGCGATCCGCGTGGGCGATTGGAAATTCGTGCTGCACGAAGAAAAATCCGCCGTCAAAAGCGAAGAAGGAAAAAAGAAAAAAAACACCCGGGCGTCCGCAGTTGAAACGAAAGTCGAACTATTCAACCTTGTCGATGATCCATCCGAATCGAAAAATCTCGCTGAGGAAAATCCCAAAAAATTGAAAGAGCTTCGTGCGCGCTATGAGATTTTAGCCAAACAAGCTGTGACCCCAAATAATAAACGGGACGGAGATTGATGCTGAATCGGTGCGATGTCCCTCGGCGCGCCTTTTCGCTCAAATCTCTTTGAGAAATTAATTCTCATTGGTTAAATGAACACATGGCCACTATCGCTGTTCTTGGAACTCTCGACACCAAAGGTGAGGAACATGCATTTGTCGCGGGACTGATTCGCGAAAATGGTGACACGCCCCTTTTAATGGATGTCGGCATTCTCGAAGCGCCGAAAGTTAAACCGGATATTTCGCGCGAAGAAATTCTGCGGTTTGCCAAAATCGATCTGACGGAAATTTTGAAACGTAAAGATCGCGGCGAAGCAGTTTTGGCAATGACGAAAGCCGCGCCCGGATTTGTCGCTCAACTCGTCGAACAGAAAAAAATCGACGGAATCATTTCTCTCGGCGGCTCAGGCGGAACAGCGATTGGCACGGCCGTGATGCGCGCGTTGCCGATGGGTTTTCCAAAGGTGATGGTTTCGACCGTCGCTGCGGCGGGAAACACGAGTCAATACATCGGCGTCAAAGACATCGTGATGATTCCGAGCATCGTCGATGTTTCGGGATTGAACCGGATTTCGCGCCAGATTTTTACGCGGGCAGCGGGAGCAATTTGCGGAATGGTCCGGTTCGGAGTCCCGTCTTTAGACGGTTCGGGGGACCGCCTGAAGGCGGAACTCCAACTGGATAAACCCATCATCGTCGCGAGCATGTTCGGCAACACGACGGCTTGCGTCGAACATGCGCGAAAATTACTCGAAGCCCACGGTTACGAAGTTTTAGTTTTTCACGCGACTGGCACTGGCGGAAAGACAATGGAATCGCTCATCGAATCAGGAATGGTCACCGGTGTTCTCGACATCACCACGACCGAATGGGCCGATGAACTTGTCGGTGGAATGCTTGGCGCGGGGCCAACCCGTCTGGAAGCCGCCGCGCGAAAAGGCGTTCCCGCAATTGTCGCGCCCGGCTGTCTTGACATGGTGAATTTTAGTTCGCCTGAATCCATTCCCGCGAAATTTGCTGGCCGAAATTTTTACCTACACAATCCGCAAGTCACCCTCATGCGCACGACGCCGGAAGAATGCGCGCAGCTTGGAAAAATTCTTGCCGAAAAAGTAAATCTCTCGTTGGCTCCCGTCACCGTGCTGATTCCTAAACGCGCCATCAGCGTCATCAGCGCACCCGGCCAGAAATTTTACGATGCCGCTGCGGATGAAGCCCTGTTTTCCGCCATAAAAACCAACCTGCGTTCTGACATTGAGCGAATTGAAATGGATTGCGCTATCAACGAAACGGTTTTCGCCGAAGCCTGCGTGAAAGCCCTTCTGGAAAATATAAATTTCTCTAAGAAGAAATGAAATTCGTGAAGTTGAAGCGGACTAAAGTCCGCGTTCCTTTCTTAGCAGGAGTCGCAGTTGCTCTCGCATTTATTTCTCCATCCACATTCGCCGTCGAACCGTGGGTGGATAAAAAACTCACCGTCACCAACGGTTTGGAAATCTGGCTCGATGCCGGAAAAGAAATCGCCGCGCGCCAACATGATCTTCCAACGAACGGTCCGCAGAATCGCGTCTCCATAAAAATCATGAATGGCGGCGCGATTGACCGCTGGCACGATGCTTCTGGAAACAAGCGCGATGTTTCCCAACTCGTTTCCTCGGCGCGCCCGCGTTTCATCCAGCATTCCGGCGGCGCGGCTTTTCGTTTTGATGGCGTGGATGATTTTTTTTCCATCAGTGGACTAAAAGAAAATCTGGATGAAACCACGATTTTTATTCTCGCCGCGCCGCATGCTAACAAAAATGAGTTCGGCGCATTCCTCGCCTTCAACCGCGATGGCGAAAACGATTATCGCAGCGGCCTCAATGTGGACATGGCGAATGGCGCGAAAAGGAAATTTGATTTCGTTAATGTTGAAGGAACCGGTTTCGTCGGCGTGCAGGATTTGATGACGAGCACTGTTCCGTTCGACGAACCGCACGTCCTGTCCATCACCGCCCAACCCGGCACCAACGGCGCGCGGCTTTGGATTGATGGGGTGGCGCAGGAAATCTACGGTCGCAACACCTCGCCGTTGAAATCGCGGAGGAAACAAAAATCAGACGAGCAGAATTCCGATATCCTTTTCGGCTTCGACCAAATCACGGTGGGCGCGCGATTTTTTTCCAACA
>JBDSLX010000102.1:0-5979 GCA_039916145.1 Verrucomicrobiota bacterium
TTGTGTTTTCCGAGTCGCGCGGCTTCGTGGAGATTTCCCTGAGAGAAGGCGGGGCGTCCGCAGCATTTTCGTTTTTGCGCCAACACAACTTCAAACCCAGCGGCTTCCAAAACTGCCACTGCGGCAATTCCGATTTCGGGTTCGTGATAGCGGACGAATGTGTCGTCCCAGAGAATCACTTTGGAGTGCGGTGCCTTGTCACCGCTTTTCCCCGCTGGCGAGAACTCGCCAGCGACGGCGCGAGAACTCGCGTCGTCAAAAGCGCCGACAAGTCGGCGCACTCCAAAAGATCTCGCAAACCAGCGATCGAATCGCTCGCTGGCATATTTAGGCAACGGACGTTTGGCGGCGATGCCGAGAAATTTTTCCATCGCGCTGCGCATAAACTTCGATTTTAAGCTCGCGTTCGCAACGGGCGGAAAAAAAGTTCCGAGTTTTCCGAGCAAATCGACATTGCTGAAAACGCGAACGCTCAAAGGCAAGCCGTCGCGTTGCCAGCGCGCGTGCAGCAACTCTGCTTTCAGCAAAGCCATGTTGACGTTCGATGGACATTCGGTCGTGCAGGCTTTGCAAGAGAGGCAATTGCTCAGTGCCATTTCCATTTCGGAAGAGCGCAACGGATCGGCTTCGCCACGTAATTCCAGAGCGGCACGAATCGCATTGGCGCGACCACGCGTGGACATGATTTCTTCACCCGTCGCGACGAATGTTGGGCACATCGTCGGCGCGTCTTTTCGACAACCGCCGCAGCCGTTGCACTGCTCCAGATTTCCGATGAACGAATTATCTTTGGCAGCGAATGCAAGCGTCGGCGTGAATGGAAGTCTCCATTCAGAATCCGCTCTCATCCGCAGATTTGAATCAATTTGAAATCTGCCGTCGTGAATGACCTTGCCGGGATTGAAAAGCTTTTTTGGGTCGAAGGAGTTTTTGATTGCGCGAAACACTTTCAACAAATCCGGGCCGAGGTGTTCGGCTAAAAATTCTGTTCGCGCGATGCCGACTCCATGTTCGCCAGCCAGCGAACCTTTGAATTGTCGCACGAGCGCAGAAACTTCATTCGATAGTTGTCGAAACTTTTTCAAATCCGAATCGCGGTGCAAATCGAGAACAGGGCGCACGTGCAAAAGTCCAGAGGCTGCATGTCCGTAAAATGATGCTTCCAAATTCAGTTTTTGGAAGATTGATTCAAGACCTCTCACGTAATCGGGTAATGATCCAGGACTAACGACGGTGTCCTCAACGCAGGTGACTGGCTTGGCCGCGCCTTTGCGCCCGGTGAGAAGCGAGAGACCGGCTTTACGCACCGCCCAAACCAGATTGGCTTCAGCGGCAGTTTTTAAAATCGTTTTGCGCAGGCCGAGATTCTTTTTTTCCAAGGCGGCTAACTTGTCGGAATCGTCGTCGTAAAACTCGACCACCAAAATGGATTCACACGGTTTGTCATCGAGTTGCAACAAATCGCGCGCGGCTTTGAACGTGATTTGATTTTTCGTTTGATCGAACAGAACGCGGTCGATGTGTTCGATGGCGGCGGGTTTTAAATCGAGCAATTCGACCGTGGCTTGCATTGCTTCTGCGACTGACGCAAAAAAAATCAGGCCGACTTCTTTTTTCTTCGGCAGCGGAACGATTTTTAGTTCAGCGGAAAAAATCGCGGCCAAAGTTCCTTCGCTGCCCGCGAGAATGTCGCTGAGGTTTCCCGGCGAACGGAGCCAGCGATCAATTCCATAGCCCGGCCAGCGTTTGAGCAAGCCCGCTGGAAAACGCGCTTCAATTTCGTGAGCGAATTGTTCGCTCAGTTTTTGAATTTCTGCACGCTGTGTGGAAAGAGAATTTTGGTTTCGACCAATCGTTTGAACGGTTCCGTCAGCCAAAACAATTTCGAGCGAGAGAACATGGTCGGCGGTCGTTCCGTAAACTGGCGTGTGTGAACCGGACGAATTATTCGCAATCATTCCGCCGAGCGTGGCGCGCGAACTTGTCGCGACATCGGGGCCGAAGCGAAATCCGTACGGCTGAAGAAATGTGTTGAGTTGGTCGAGTACAACTCCGGCTCCGACGCGCACGGTGCGCTTTTCCAAATTCAGGTCGGTGATTTGACGGTTATACCTCGAGAAATCAATGACGAGTCCATCGCCCAACGCGCCGCCGACCAGTCCGGTTCCCGCGCCGCGCGGCGTGACGGAAAAATTATTTTCGAGCGCGAACTGAATGGCAGAATTGGCTTCGCGCGCGCTGCGCGGAAATGCCACGCCCTTCGGTTCGATTTGATAATGCGAGGCATCCGTCGCGTAAAGCTGGCGCGTCAAATTATCGAAGCGAAGTTCGCAATCTATTTCTGCCGGATTCGTCGTGGACGACTTCATTACGACAGAATTTACGGGTTGCTTCCGCGATGGACAACTCACAACGCGCTGCACCGATTATTTTTTTCTTCCGACTGCCACAAACAATTGCGCTGTACGATGGATTGGGATTCACTTCGTTTCATGGAAAAGTCTTTTCGTCGTGTCAGCAGCAAAAAATTCCGCTTGGTTCTGCTCATTTTACTTTCATTGAATGGAGGCAATTGTTTTTCCAAAGACGAAACGGATTTCGACGAATCGCATTTTAAGAAGGTTGTTTTGGCAACCAATCTGGTTGAGCCGATGAATCTTTCGGTTGCCGAAGATGGACGCGTTTTTCTCGTCGAACGTTTGGGGGCATTGAAAGTTTGGAATCCGGAAACGAGCGAAACGAAAAGTATCGCCGCGCTCAACACTTTTACCGGACCGGAAAACAGTCTGCTGGGAATTGTTCTCGACCCGCACTTTAAAAATAACGGTTGGTTCTATCTTTTTTATTCGCCCAAGGACATTGAGGAAAATCGCGTCTCCCGCTTTACCCTGAATGGCGACGCGTTCGATCGCACGTCGGAAAAAATTCTACTGCGGATTCACACCGACCGGAAAGTGGCCAATCACGCGGCGGGCGATCTGGCTTTCGACAAGGATGGGAATTTGTTTGCCTCGACCGGCGACAACACGTCCATCTCGGACAACGACAGTTTTGCGCCGATCGATGAACGGCCAGGCAGGCAGTTATGGGACGCGCAACGCAGTGCGGCAAACACGATGGATTTGCGCGGCAAAATTCTTCGCATTCATCCTGAAGCCAACGGCAGTTATACGATTCCAAAAGAAAATCTTTTTCCAAAAGACGGTTCCAAAGGGCGACCGGAGATTTACGTCATGGGTGTGCGTAATCCATTTCGATTCACGATCGACGAGAAAACGGGCTGGGTTTATTGGGGCGACGTGGGACCTGACGCGCGCGAAGCGCGAGAAGATCGCGGCCCTTTTGGTTTTGACGAATTTAATCAAGCGCGCGCCTCCGGAAATTTTGGCTGGCCACAGTTTGTCGGCAACAACAAAGCGTATCGTCGCTTTGACTTCGCGACCAAACAAAGTGGTGATGCTTTCGATCCGGCGCATCCATTGAATGTTTCGCCCAACAATACCGGAATAAAAGAACTGCCTCCTGCGCAACCGGCCTTCATTTGGTATCCGTATGGTCAGTCGAGTAAATTTCCTGAATTGTCGTCGGGCGCTCGCGCGGCGATGTCCGGGCCGGTTTACCGCTACGATTCCAAATTGAAATCCGACCGCAAACTGCCGCAGCACTACGATGGTTCGCTGTTCATTTTCGATTGGGAAAGAAGTTGGATTGAAACGGTGCGTTTCGACACTGAAGGAAAACTGAAAAGCATCTCGCCCTTTTTAAACTCGATGAAGTTTAAGCGACCCATCTGTATCAAGCTCGGTTCGGACGGTGCCTTGTACATTATCGAGTGGGGAAGTAATTGGTATAATAACAAAGACGCGCAGCTTGTTCGGATCCAATATCTCCGTGACAGCCCGTTGAGCGCGCACTCCATTTCGTCGGCGACATTGAGCGAGAATATAAATTTCGATTCAGTGACGACCGGAGAATTGCCGCCAAACTGGATTGGAACTCAAACTGGTAACGGGAAAGCCAAGTGGAGCGTGGAGAAGGATGACGCAGATCCGAGCAAGCGAAATGTTCTCAAGCAATCGGGGGAGGCGACCTTTCCGGTCTGCATCAAGCAGGATTCAAAATTAGAGAACGGCTTTGTGGAAGTGAAATTGAAAGCGCTCTCAGGCAAAGAAGACCAGGCGGGCGGGGTGATCTGGCGCGTTAAGGACAGGAATAATTATTATGTTGCTTGTGCCAACGCGCTGGAAAATAACATCACGATTTACCACACGATTGCTGGGGAGCGGCAGTCTTTCAAAAGCGTAAAGGTCAAAGTGCCTGCAAGCGAATGGCACATCTTGCGTGTGGATTTTCTCGCCACCCATTTTGTCGTGATATTCGATGGTCGGAAAGTTATGGAAGCCGAGGATGCCTCGATCACCGGAGAAGGAGCAGTGGGCGTCTGGACGAAAGCCGATAGCGTGACCGCGTTTACTGATTTCAATTGCTCAAAAATCAGACGCTAACAAAAAACCTCTCGGGTGGGCGAGAGGCTTTGGCGAAGTGCGATTTTTGTCGCGTTAGGAATTCACAACGCAGAGAACGCCGCGTCGAAGACTTCGATAATAAAATCGGCATCGGCCTGATTGATGCACATGGGCGGCGCGAAACGAATCGTCTGTCCCCACAATCCGCCTTTGCCGATGAGCAGACCCATTTCGCGACACGATTCCAAAACTTGCGCGCACTCGGCTTTCGCCGGTTCTTTCGTCTCGCGATCTTTCACCATTTCGACGCCGAGCATGAGACCTTTGCCGCGCACGTCGCCGATGATTTTGTGTTTGGTTTTCAGTTTTTCGAGTCCCGCTTTGATGTGAGTTCCCATCTTGTGCGAGTTCTCCTGCAACTTTTCGTTTTCGATCACTTCGAGAACGGCTTTGCCCATCGCGCTGACGACGGGATTTCCGCCGAACGTATTGAAATGAATTTTGCCCGAGAGCGTCGCGGCAATTTGCGGCGTGGTGACGACAGCGGCGAGCGGACAACCATTTCCAATTCCTTTGGCCATCGTAACGATGTCGGGAACGACTCCCTGCGTTTCAAATCCCCAAAAGTGTGTGCCGGTGCGACCGAAGCCGGTCTGCACTTCGTCGGCGATGCACACACCGCCCGCAGCGCGAACATATTCGTAAGTGTGCTTGAGATAATTCGGCGGAAACTCCACAAACCCGCCCACGCCTTGAATGGATTCGGCGATGAACCCGGCAACTTTTCCCGGCGTCGCGTAATCAATCAGTGACTTCACATCGTCCGCATATTTTTTCCCGGCGTTGGCGTCGTCGTAGCCGTACGGGCCGCGATATTGATAAGGCGCGATGGCGTGATGCACTCCAAAACTGTGCGGCACATTGAATTTCCAACTGCTGTGCGCGGTGAGTCCCATACCGCTCGCGTTGCCGCCGTGATATGCGTTGCGCAACGCGATCATGTCGTAGTTGTTTGTGTAAAGTCGCGCCATGAGCAGCGCGAGATCGTTCGCCTCGGAACCGGAATTGACGAAATAACAAACTTTTAATTCGCCGGGCAATTTCGCGGCGAGTTTCTCGGCAAACTCTCCCACGTTCGGATGTAGATAAATCGTGGTGGAATGTTGAAGAATTTCCATTTGCTTCTGTCCCGCCGCGAGAACGTGCGGATGGCAGTGCCCGACGCTGATCGTCACGATGCCGCCGAGTCCGTCGAGGTAACGTTTTCCTTTTTCGTCGAAAATATATTGCCCCTTGCCCTCAACGAACATGATCGGATTTTTGTAATAGAGAAAAAGTCCCGGGTTCAAAAACTGTTTGCGCAGCTTCAAGACTTCTTCGGCGGATGGGCCGGTGTAGGGCTTGGGTTGATAATCAAACGGCGGCAATGTTGGTTTCTTCATAAATTTTTCGAGGAGCAATGGTACTGATTAAATTTTGTTCGCAGGAACTTTAGCTGTTTCGGGTGCGTTCA
>JBDSLX010000103.1:0-3501 GCA_039916145.1 Verrucomicrobiota bacterium
GTTCAATCATCGTCGGCAAAGAAAGGCTGATGACGCCGACCATCCCGCGGACATCCGGTTGATTAGTTTCTTCACAGAACACGCGGACGATTTGATCAAATTGCTTTTCGGTGACGGCGTAACCTTCTCCCGCAGTTCCGAAAAGATAAATGTCGCGAGTCAGATTCGACAACAGGTTGCGAATTTCGCGGCGAAAAATTTCTTCAGCAAGACTGCAATCTTCATTCCATGGAACGCAACACGCCGCGAGAATGCAGGAATGATAACGCTTGGTGCTCATGCGATTGAAGCCACGGATGGACACGGATGAACACGGATGTGGGAACCGACATGGAGCAACACGAATTGAACGAGCCGCTCTTCCGAATTCTTAAAAACTCGTTTGCTTCGTATCTTCAATCTTTTATCCGTGCTCATCCGTGTTTATCAGTGGCTAAAGATTTTTCAGACAGATCGAAGCGTCGGCACGATCACGCTCTTGGCCGATTGCCATGCAGCAGAAGTTGCAAGCGCTTCGTTGGCTTTTTCCAGCGGGAACCGATGCGAAACCATTTCGGCAAACGGAAATTTTTTTTGCGTCGTGCGCAGAAAATCGATGGCCATTTTCAGATGGCGCGGCTCGCTTCCCCACGAACCAATAACCTGAAGTTGTTTGCGCGTGACAATGTGTGGATTCCAAGTGGTCGAACCTGCGTCACAATAGTGGCCGAGAATTAAATATTTTCCGCCGTCGCGACACATTTCCATTCCTTCCACGACAACGGCTGGCGCGCCGACGCATTCGAGAACGACATCCGCTCCAAAGCCGCGAGTCAGTTCGCGAATTGCCGCGATGCGTTCGGCTGGCGTTTGCAATTGTTCTATGTCGATGACGTGATCCGCACCAAAACGTTTCGCCATTTCGAGACGATGTTTCGGCGCGCCGAGAACAATGACCTGTGATGCGCCTGCATTTTTTGCGACGGCCAGCGCTGCGATGCCAACCGGTCCCGCACCTTGCACCACGACGATGTCGCCTCTGTTAATTCCAGTGCGTTCAACTCCATGAAACGCCGTGTTCAATGCGCACCCCGCGCCAATAATTGATTCCGTAGGAAGATCATCCGGCAATTTAAAAATATTCGTGTGTGGATTCAGATAATGCATCTCCGCGTAACCGCCGAGAAAATGCGGTGCTTCGGTGCATTGCAGGCTGATGCCGTAAGCCCGTCTCTCCGGACATCGAGTCGGAATATTTTTTTCCACGCAATAAAAACAAACGCCACAGCTCGTGCCCGGAGTCCACGTCACACGATCACCAACTTTGAGCGGCTCGCCCGACCAATCTTTTTCCAAACCTTCGCCGAGCTTTTCAATGCGCCCGACAGTTTCGTGGCCGAGGATGACTGGAAGTTTGATTGGCAATTCGCCTTTCCACAAATGCACATCGGTTCCACAAATCCCAGCCATTTCCGTGCGAACAAGCGCCGCGCCCGCCTCGATCCGCGAGGGAATTTCGTAATTTTGCAAAGACAGGGGTGATTTGAATTTTTCCAGAACAGCGGCTTTGGCAGTGGTCATAATGAAATTTCTTTCCGGTGAAATATATTTCTTCAGTTAGAACGTTGGGCGGAGTCTTCTTCTTTGAGAGCGACGTTTGCCACATTCGATTGCGGCGTTGGTTTTACAAAAAATAAAATCACCGCACACACAACCAGGCTGACGGCAGAAATTTGGAAAATCTTGTTCACATCAACGTGCGCGTCACGCAACGCGCCGCCCGCGTAAATCGTCGCTGCTCCCACGAAACAAGAAAACATGTTCAATACTCCGTAACCTGTGGCGCGGTAGCGCGGATCGGAAACCAGACAAAGAATGGGCATCATGTTTCCGTCGGCGAAAGAGCGCATGAATCCATAAAGCATCAGGCCAGCAATGGCGAAGGCGAGTAAGTTCGTATTTGCCGCCAGCAAAACTCCGGGCGCAGCCAGGCAAAGACCAATGACCGTAATCGTAATTCGGCGATGTTCGCCGCGCTTACTCCAACGATCAGTAATCGCTCCGCCAATGATAACTCCGACAAACGCAGCCGCGTAAAAAACACCTGTGGAATAAAAGCCGGCCTTTCCCTGGCCCAGATTGAAATGTTCTTTGAAATAAGTCGGAATCCAACCCATCACACCCCATCCGACTAGACCCAGCAGACTCCAATAAATTAACGCGATAAAAAATGAGCCACGGCTGAACAGACTTTTCAGAGCCGGAAAGAAATCTGTTTTCGGCGCCGACGCGGGCGAGTCAACCACGGGAACCAGTTCTCGCGGCGCGTCGCGCAAAATAAAAAGCAGCAGCACGGAATATCCGATGCCGATAAGGCCAAATAATTTAAAAGCGTAACTCCAGCCGTACCATTCGGCGAGCAGTCCGCCAAGTGCGCCAAGTCCAGCACCGACGAAAACGCCGCTGACGTGAATACTGTTGGCGAGCGAACGCGTTGGGCCGCGATGATAATCCATGATGAGCGCCATTCCAGCCGGGATATAGCAGGCTTCGCTGACTCCCATCAGGGCACGCGCAAAGAGAAGTTGATCGAAAGTTTTAGCGTGACCCGTCAGCCACGTGATGACCGACCATGCCAACAAACTTACGATAATCACGCGAGATCGACTGAAACGGTCGGCAAGAAATCCCGCGAACGGACTGAGCACGCCATAAACCAAAAGAAAAATTGAAGTAAGCATGCCGAATTGTTTGTCGTTCATCGGAATGGCTTCGACCACGGAACTGCGCATCGTCGTCAGCATGATGCGGTCGAGATAATTCAGAAAGGCGACGAACCAGAGCAGGGCAACGCACAGCCATGCTTTTGATATAAATGGAGAAGTCCGTGTCATTTCAGAAACGCATTCCACGGGATGCGATAAGCCAAATCCGAGCGATGCCTCATTTTATCCTCGCCACCGAGGCAATACAGGTTGTCTCCGATTTTAACCAGACTCACCATCCCGCGATACGGCAGTGGCGCAGTTTTGAAATAAGAGTCCGTTTTCGTGTCGTAAATAAATGCCTCATCGGTGAAATCTTCTTTGTAACCGCCCGCCAGAAAAATGTGCCGGTCATCCAAAACGCAACTGTTCAATCCGCGCACCGCAAAAGGAAACGCCTTGATCGCGCTCCATTTCGCTTCGGCGATGGAATAAACAAAAGCGGAATTTACGTTGTGCGCTTTGTTGGTCGCATCAACGGATGCGCCGGTGAAAACATAAATCCGTCCTTTCAACGCTGCTGCCGTCGGGACGATTAAATTTCCTCCGGGAAAATCAGGGAGTTTCTCGACGCGCCCGTTTTTTAGATCAATCGAATAAAAAATATTTGTGAGCTTGCTCAAATCGACTACGTCCGCGCCACCGGCCACGATATAAAGTTTTCCTTCGACCAGAGTCGCCGCCGAATAAACCAACGGCTGCGAAATTTCGCCGACTTTTTGAAATTGATATTGGCGATCAAGGCGATTCAGTTCGG
>JBDSLX010000104.1:0-3597 GCA_039916145.1 Verrucomicrobiota bacterium
AAGTTTCTCCCAAAGTTGGATTTATTTATTCGCCGTTTCCGAGAACGCATTTGCGCGGAGTTTACACGCGCTCGCTCGGCGGAGTTTTCTTCGACAACAGCGTTCGTCTCGAACCGACGCAAGTCGCCGGATTCAATCAAGCCTTTCGCAGTCTCGTTCCTGAATCCATCGCCGGACTCGTGCCCGGAACGGAATTTGAAACCTGGGGCATTGGAATTGATCATTCATTCAAAACGAAAACTTATTTTGTGGCCGAAGGCGAAATTCTGGAATCGCGCGCCAAACGAACGGTCGGCGTTGTGACGAATGCCATTTTCATTCCGATTCCAAACCGCCCTTCGAGCCGCGAGCAAAAACTGGATTTCTCCGAAAAATCTTTCGCGCTCACCCTCAATCAATTGCTCAGTGAAGAATTTTCCGTCGGTGCGCGCTATCGCTTCAGCTACGCCGATTTCGACGGACGTTTTCTCGATCCCGGCGCGACCGCGCTGAATCAGGATTTGAATGCGACGTTGCAACAACTGAATCTCTACGCGATTTGCAATTTGCCCTGCGGATTTTTCAGCCAGTTCCAATCGATTTGGACGCAACAAAATAATCGCGGCGGTGCGCCGCAGCCCGGCGATGATTTCTGGCAGTTCAATGTTTTCGCGGGCTATCGTTTTCCACAACGTCACGCGGAAGTGCGCGTCGGTTTGTTGAACATCACCGATCAGGATTATCGCTTGAACCCGCTCAATCTTTATTCCGAACTGCCGCGCGAGCGAACACTCACCGTCAGCTTGAAATTAAATTTTTAACTCTCGGCGTGCTTTGGCGGAAGGTAGGGCGCGTCACTCCGTGCGCGCCGTCTCGGAGTGTGGAAAAAGCGGCGCGCACGGAGCGGCGAGCCCTGCCGTCGTTTTTAAAGTTTTGCGAACGTTGCAATGAAATTTTTTAAAGAGAATCTCTGGCCGCTCCTCAAACAAAACTGGCGCGGCCTGCTCATCGGCGCGCTTCTCTCGACCGGCCTTGGATTGTTTTTATTTTTTTCCGCTTTCGGCAAAGGTCTGGTTCATCTCAGCTACGATTTGCCCTTTGCGTTTCGTCCGAATCTTAAACCGACGGAAGCTGTCATGGTTTATTTGGACGAAGCTTCGCATTCCGCGCTGGAACAGCCCTACAACAAACCGTGGAGCCGCGCGATGCACGCACGTTTGCTCGACCGTTTGAAAACAGAAAACGCCCAAGCCGTCGTCTTCGATATTGTTTTCAGCGACCCCGGTCCTGACGCCGCGATTGATGAACAGTTCGCGCAAGCGATCAAAAATAACGGAAAAGTAATTCTCGCCGCCGATTGTGTTCCTGCCGCGCCGGGAATTTCCAGCGTGCGCGCCAAGCAATTCGTTCCACCCATTGAATTATTGGGAAGCCAGGCGGCTGATTATGGTTCGGCAGAAATGAATCCCGACGGCGATCTCGTGATTCGACAACACATTCAACTGACCTCTGACGACCAGATTTTTCCCCTGAGTTGGACTGCGGCGGTAATCGTTGGCGCAAAGGCCACAAAAAATTCAGAATTCGATTTGCGCTGGATGAACTATTACGGGCCGCACGGCGTAATTCCCGGCGTCAGTTTTTACAAAGTTGTTTCGCCCGGAGAAAACGATCTGCCGCGCGGATTCTTCAGCAACAAAGTCGTGTTTGTCGGCGCGCGTCTGCTCACGAAATTTTCCGGCGACCGCAAAGATGAATTTCCCACGCCGTATTCCCGCTTTGGCTCAGACGCAAACCGATTCATGCCCGGAGTTGATATCCAAGCCACCGCATTTTTGAATTTGTTGCGTGGCGATTGGTTGCGCCGCTTTCCAGATTTTGCCGAACAGATTTTTATCGCGCTTGCCGGAATTGTTTTCGGCATCAGCCTGACACTTTGCCGTCCCACCAAAGCTGTGGTTGTCGCACTGGGCGCAATTTTCTTAATCGGCGCTGTGAATTACTTCTTATTCGCACACCAACAAATCTGGTTTCCGTGGTTGATCGTGGTTGCTCAAATATCCATCGCGCTCCTCTGGTCGATTTTATTCAACTCGATTCAACTTTACGTTCAGAAAAAATTAGCGGAACAAACGCTCGCGCTTTATCTCTCGCCTAAGCTCGTCAAAAAATATTCGCAGCAGAAATTTTCCGGTGATTCCAATTTGCTCAAACCCGGCGCAGAAAAACAGATGCTGACGATTTTGTTCAGCGACATTGCGGGTTTCACCACGATTTCCGAAGGGATGGATTCCGATGAACTAGCGAAGTTGATGAACAAATATTTTGAAACTGCCGTTTCGCAATGCGTTCACAAGACCGACGGCACGGTCGTGAAATATATCGGCGACGCTATTTTCGCTTTTTGGAATGCGCCGGAATTGCAGATCGACCACGCCATGCGCGCGTGCGAAGCGGCCATCCGTTTTCAAGACCAGGCCGTGCAATACATCAATAACAAAGCGCTCGTCACGAGAATTGGTTTGCACACCGGCGTGGCGAACGTCGGAAATTTTGGCAGCACAACGCGAATCGATTACACGGCGATTGGCGAAAACATCAATCTCGCGGCGCGCATGGAAGGGCTGAACAAATATCTCGGCACCGAAATTTTGATTACTGGCGAAACCGAAGCGGGCGTGCGCGACCGGATTACCACTCGTTATCTCGGATCATTTCAACTGAAAGGTTTTGAAAAAAGCGTCGAGGTTTATCAACTGATCGGCGGTTTGGAAAAATTTGAAGCGGCGAAACCGCTGTGCGAAATGTTCGGGCGCGCTTTGAAAAGTTTTCAGGAAAAAGATTTTGAAGCGGCGAAATCCGGTTTTGGTTGCGTGTTGGAACTTGAACCAAAAGATGGCCCGTCGAAATTTTATTTGCACCAGATTGAGGAAATTCGCGCGGAAACTTTGCCGGCTGATTGGAAAGGCGAAGTTGAACTGAAGGACAAGTAAATTTAAAGTGCGCCGATTTGTCGGCGCTTTTCCGAGCGCGAGTACCCGCGCATTGGTTGGCGATGAGTCGCCAACCGAAAAGGGAACCGCACTCCACATTAAAAAACGGTCAAGCCTAGACTGGCGACGAACAAACCGAGTGCCATTCTCACGGCGCTGCCGACGCGAATTCTTTTTTCATTCGCCGTTCCCCAATTCAGGAAGTCGCGCATTCGCCACGGCGAAATGGTGAACCAGATCCCCAACACCACAAAAACGTAAGCCCAAATCTGGATGACCAAAACCCAGGGAGTGTCGCCGAGTCGCGGACGCCCGGCATCCACCATTGTTTTGGCCATGAGCAAAAGCACAATGGCCAGACCGCGCACCGCAATAAAATCTTTGACGAAGATGCAGGTTCCCACACCGACGGCGATGAAGAGTCCAAAAAGCCAGGGCTTCAACGATTCAAAATCAGAAATGGATTCCTGTTTTAGATTCCAAACAAACCACGACGTCCCGAGGAGAACGAGCAAATAGCCGATGCCGGTTGAGCGCGGAAATTTGCGGACGGCGACGCCGAACTCGGCTGGTTTCAGCACGCCAAATAAATTGATGAGTGCGACCAACGAGCCGAGAAAAATTG
>JBDSLX010000105.1:0-9585 GCA_039916145.1 Verrucomicrobiota bacterium
AAATTTGAGATGCGGCAAATGAATGGTTTCTCAGTTGGGCAAAATCGTCGTGGCATATCCGCTGCTATACGAGACATGAAGGATAAAAAGGGTTGAGGGTTTGTCCAACATTATGACGCTTTAACTAACACAGTATGAATAAGACAACCATTGCGCCGCAGTTAACCGGATTCATCACGAGTTTCGTCCGGAAAAGCAAAGTCGCGTCCGCGACGGCCCCGGTTTTAGGCTCCGCGATTCGCTTCCCGAATGGGCCATTTCAATTTCAGATCAAGGTGGCGACTGGCTGTTCTTATGACATTCAGGCGTCTTCGGACTTTCGCAATTGGTCTTCGCTCACTTCTGGTGAGGCGCAGAGTGATTCCGTTGATTATATCGATTCAGATACATCGAAATTCAGCTTTCGGTTTTATCGTGCGCTCTGCGACCAAATCGTTTCAACGAATATCCTTGGTTATGCGACTTTGATTCTTCCGCCGGGGTTTTCCATGATCGCCAATCCGTTTAACGCCGTGTCCGACACGGTGGCGGCTCTTTTTCCGAACATGGCTGAGGGAACAACCTTTTGTAAATTCGACACGAGTTTATTCCGGTTGACGAACAACATTGTGAAGGACGGAGTGTGGACCAAGGGAAATGAAACACTGGTTCCCGGCGAAGGCGCGGTTTTCTTCAATCCAACGACCGATTTCAAAACGCTTAATTTTATCGGCGAAGTCAGCCAGGGACGTTTGCTGAATCCAATTCCTGCGGGATTATCCATCCGCAGTTCATTAGTGCCGCAAGCGGGACGATTGAGTTCCGATCTTGAGTTTCCGTTCGTGGACGGCGACGTGATTCATCTCTTTGACCGCGATCAACAGAAATACGTTGTTTATCCATTTTCAACCAGCGAGTGGGAAAAAAATCCCCCGTCCATTGGTGTCGGCGAATCTTTCTGGGTGGGCAGAACGAATCCAGGAAATTGGGTGCGCGATTTTCCCGCTGCTTAAATTTTTGCCCACTCCCTGCTGGCTTGCTTCCAATTTTGTGTGTGTGAGCGGGTCGGTGAGTGAGTGGGCGAATGTTTTTATTTCAAAACGCGATACGGATGAATCCACGGATCAATCCGGCAAACCGCCTGATATTCGCACTGGTCGCACGCGCGGATATTTCCTTTTTGATACGGATCAACTTTTACATTGCCGGAAAAAATCTCCTGCCCGATGCGAACCAGTTGTTGCTCCACGTCCGCCAATAATTTTGCAAAATTTTCCGGCGGCATGATTTCGTTGCTGTTGGCGTACGGCTCGCCATCCTTTTTCAACCGATAATTAAATTGATCCCCTTTTTGCGCGTCCCGGTTATCGAGACGGCGCAACGCAGCAAAATCAAATCGCCCCGCATGTTGATAGGCGGCGTGGCGCGATTCGTCGATGTTGCTCAAAACTTCTTCGCGCGTTTTTCCGCCGCTGAATTTGCCGCGTAAATTCACATAAAAAACTCCCGCCGGAACGAGACGCTTCATTCCGAAAATATTTTCTGGATTCGGCAATCGCTGGAGCAACGCCAGATAAGCGGGAAGCTGCAACTGCAATCCATTTGCGAACAACACCGGATCAATCTGTCGCGCGCTCGATTTGTAATCGATGACGACGGCGAGCGCTTCGTCACCGCCCGGCAACGGACAAATATCCACGCGGTCGATGACTCCGCGAAACGCCAGCTTGTGGCTTTCACCCAAATCAATTTCCCATGCGGGCAATAATTTTTCTTTCGTGCCAAAACCCAGTTCCACGACGTGCGGATCGAATTCGTATTGGCTCATCCAACCAACAATCGTTTCGATAAAATCCTGGAGCGATTCCGTCATGCTGCGCGCGGAAAAATCGCTTTGCGCATTGCTTCCCAGCAAGCCGTCACGAAAAGAAATTTTTAATTCACGAGCGATGTGGCTGATTTTTTCTCGCGCTTCGAGAATTGGCACATCGCGCCATCGTTTGTTCTCGGCACTTAATTGTTCATGGAACTCCGCCAAGACCGCGTGTTGAAAACTCCCCTGCTCTCTGACATCTAGTTCAAAAACTTTTCGTTCCTCGGCGCGCAAGCCAGCGCTGACAAAAAAACGGAATGGGCAAGCCGCATATTGTTCCAGCGCGCTGACCGAGCTTTTCAAAGTATCACCGTAAAGCTGCTCGACAATTTTTGGAGAAAGCTTTTCCACTTCCGCCATCGAAGAAAAATTCGAGAGTTCTTTTCGCAAAGAATCAAATGCTGGCAGTTCGGCCAACTTCACCAACGAATCATTCCTGCTGCCCGCAATTTGAGTTTGGATGAGCGGCGCGATTAATTCGCAACGATGCTCGCTCTCAAACCAATTTTGCGATGGCGAAAACTTTTCCACCTCCAACGATGGAAAAAGTTGATTGAGCAACGAAAAGAACAGAGATGGATTTAACGCACGACCATTGCCGTCTTGCATGGAACAAGTCAAAACCAGTCGCTCTCTGGCGCGGGTGCAGGCGATGTATCCGTAAAACCGCTCGCGCCCAAGCAACTCCAGTTTGTTTGGCCCAAGCTGCACGTTTTGTTTGGCGAGTTCCGTGTGATCGGTTTCGGTCAGCAAGTTGCCAAAGCGCGACGGTGCCGGAAAAATGGATTCATTTAATCCCAACACAAAAGCGAGCCGCAAATCCGGATTGCGCGAACGATCAATCGTGCCGATTAAAACCTGATCGAGCGCGGGCGGAATAACTCCAACCGTCATCCCGCTCAAGCCCGATTCCAAAATCGGGAGCCAATCGCTCACGCGGAGCGGTTCGTCGGAAAACGCCTGCGCGATGTTCTCCAGCCAATCCTGCATTTGCTCCCAAACCGTGGTGTGGAAAGAATTTGCTTTTGCCCATGCATCGAGTTTCTCCTGAATTTTTAAATCGTCCCACAAGACGCGGATTGCCTCGGCCAACTGCGCGCCGTTGACCATGAATTTGTGCGCACTCATTGCCGCGCCGAGTTTTTGAAATGGGGGAACGAGCCGCTCTCTCAATCGCTCCAAATGCTGAAGGAACTTTTCCTCATCTGTAAATTTGAGCGGATGCAGCCACGCGTCTTTTTTCCAACCACCCTGCAAAGATTCGTTTTCAAGTTGGTCGAGCGCGATTTCGTCGTCCGCGACCAATCCAGTTTTCAGCGCGCAAAACCAATCGTCATGTTCCCAGCCAAATGTAACGAGACGCAACGCACTCCGCGTCAACTCGGCGAGCGGGTGATGCGCGACCGATTCGCGGCGATCCAAAAAAAATGGAATTTCGTAACGAGAAAAAATTCGCCGCAACGCATCGTGATAGCCGTCGAATTGCCGGAGCAGCACAGCGACTTCGCGAAAGCGTCCTCCTTTTTTACGAACGAAGCGAAGAATTTCATGCGCAGCAAGAATCGCTTCTCCTTCGGGATTCGAACATGCGGCGAGCCGGAGCGCGGCTGTGTGCGGAGCATCAGCCGCAGCATCGGGAACGCGCTGCGGCTGGTCCTTTGGACACAGCCGCGCTCCGGGGATAAACGCTTCCGGCGCAGCCCAATTTTTTTCCAAATGAGCCAACGGGGCCGATTCCGCAAAACGGTTCTTGACGGCCTCACGCTGCAAATTTTCGATTTCAATTTTGCAATCGGGCAAAGCGTTCAGGCGCGCGAAACATTCCTGAAATGTTTTGCTCACCGCCGACCAAATCGACAGCGCGGAAATTTCCTTTTCAGGTTCCAGCGTATGATCGAGGCAAAATGCCAGCGTCGCTTCGTTGCAAGATGGAATTAATGCTGCCAACAAATTTATCTCCTGCGGCGTCATTTCAGCAAAGCCATCCAGCCACAAACCGGCCATTTGAATTTTTTCGGTTTGCTTCTTTTCGACGCGCAACGCATCAGCCGCCAAATCCAGCAAACAGTTGGCATCCTGTAATTGGTGCCTTTTGAGCCAGCCGAAATAGGCATCGAGCAATAGCCCAAAATCGTGAAGCTTGGCATTGAGGGGCGAGGCATTTTCAACTTTCTTGGACAACTTGAGTAGCGTGGCGGACGAAAGTTCGTGTCGTTGCAATTCTCGCAAAATCAAACTGAGTTGTTGCGCAAAACCTGGCATCCGCGCGCTGGAGCGGAAAATTTTCAATTTGTCTTTGTTTTGCGAAAGCAACGCACGCAACACCATCACGCGTCCCTCTTCCGAAAGTAATTTTGACGGCGCCCGTTGTAATTTCGTGAGAATAAAATCGGCCAGCCGCTCGAAAGAAAGAATTTG
Source organism: Verrucomicrobiota bacterium (assembly GCA_039916145.1). Taxonomy (GTDB): domain Bacteria; phylum Verrucomicrobiota; class Verrucomicrobiia; order Limisphaerales; family CANJXF01; genus CANJXF01. The sequence goes on from JBDSLX010000105.1 coordinate 4,271, forward strand.
CAGTCGCGTGTAGCCGGGCAAAGTTTCGTCTGCCAGAAGTTGGCGCTCCAATTGGAAGGTGGCTTGTTTGGGCGCGAGCAAAATGAGCGGCGGGCCTTCCGGCGAAGCTTTCAGAGCAGCGCGAATTTCGGCAAGGCAGCGGAAAGTCTTGCCACTCCCCGCTGGGCCAAGAAGAAATCGCGTTTGCACGAAATATTTTTCGCGCAAAGTTGCCAAGGCGCAAAGGATATTTTTCCTCTCGAAAATTTTTGCGCGATGGCTGTCAACTATTCCTTTGAAGAAATGCGACGGCTTATCCATTCTCGTAAACAATTCCATGAAATTAGATTTCACGAACGAGCGAGTCATGGCGGTAGTCGCACATCCCGATGACGCCGAATTGCTTTGCGCTGGAACCCTCGCGCGCGCGAAAGCCGACGGCGCCACCATCGCGATTTGCGTTTTGTGCAACGGCGACAAAGGCCAGCCGAACAAGCCGATCAAGAATTTAAAAGCGGTTCGCCGTCGAGAAATGAAAGAAGCCGCCGGACTCCTTGGCGCGGAATTTTTCTTCGGCGACTTTGCGGATGCAACTTTATCCGATGGTTTTCCGTGGCGATTGCGGCTGATTGAAATTTATCGGCAATTCAAACCGTCGCTCATTCTCGCGCATTCGGCTGAAGATTATCACACCGATCATCGCGCAGCCTCGGCATTGGCGGAAGCGGCTTCGTGGCATTGCGCATCACGCGGAAACAAAAGTAAATTGGCGGCGATGGATTCTCCACCCGCGCTCTGGTGGATGGATACTTTGAACATGAGCGGATTTGCGCCCGATTTTTTTGTGGATATTTCGCATTACGCCAATTTGAAACACGAAATGCTGGCGTGTCACAAAAGCCAGTTGGCGCGGGGAAAGGACGGCGATTTTTCTCCGCTGAGTGAGTTGATGCACTTGCAATATCGAGCGCGCGGGATGCAGTCCGGTGTTTTCGCCGCCGAAGCTTTTCGCACGCATCACGCTTTCAAGCGGGCGCGCGCGTGGTGATTATTCGGGCAGTTCTTTTCCTTTAGTTTCAGGAGCGAAGAAGAGAACCATTGCGCCGACGAGGAATAAAAGACTTAAAAGCGAGGTCGATTTTTCGAGACTGTAACCCCAATCTTTTTGCATCCAACCGCTGATAAAAAGAATCGGTGCTGCGATGATTCTTCCGACGTTGAAGCAAAAACCGCTTCCAGTGCCGCGCAGTCGAGTCGGGAAAAGTTCTGGAAAATAAATGGCGTAACCCGCGTGCATTCCCAACGTCAAAAAGCCGAAGATGGGCAGGACCAAATACAACACGGGCGCGTCGGCATTGGAGAACGATTGAAAAACCAGAAGCGAAATTGCCAATCCGCCGACGTAAAAAAACAGAAATGCGCCACGTCTTCCAATCCGTTCGCAAAGCGGCCCAAAAGCGAGCAGGCCGATTCCGCCACCTGTGGTCACGAGCAACATGCCGAGCATTTCGCGCTTCTTGATGCTAGAGGTGTATTTCTTTAAAACCGCATCTTTGGTTGCTTGAGGAGCATCTACGGAAACTTGCTCTGCTCTCAGATAATGTCGCTGCGCGTCGCGACGCATTAAATCCTTTCCATAAACGTGGACGCCCCAAAATGTGGCCAGACCCGCCGCAGCCAAAGTCACGCCCACGACGGTGCTTCGTAAAAGTCCGCTGCGAAATAAATCCAGCCAACGCCCGGTTTCCTTGGAAGCATCTTTCTTCGCGATTTCTCGGGCGCGAACCCATTCTTCCGGCTCCCGCAAGCGCCAGCGAATCCACAACGTCAACAAAGCCGGAACCGCTCCGATTGCAAACCCCCAACGCCAGCCCAGTTTCTCGTTGCCGACAATGAATGCGCCTGCCGCAATCGCCAGAAAAGTTCCCAGCACACTCGACGCGTGAAAAATCCCGAGCGACCACGCGCGCGCCCGTTTTGGAAAAACTTCCGCAATCATCGCGCTGGCGACCGCCCATTCTCCGCCCACGCCCATCGCGACTAAAAATCTCAAAGCCGCCATTTCCCACCAGGTCTGGGCGAACGCCGTGACGCAGGTAAAAAGCGAATACATCAAAATCGTATAGACCATTACTTTAGTCCGTCCGATTTTGTCGCTCAAAATTCCAAACGCGACTCCACCCAACGCGCCGCCCAACAGAAAGGCGCCGAGCGCGATCTTGTTGTAAAAATCTTTTGTGTTCGCGTCGGTCCCGGGGGGCAGCAGCGAAGGCATCGCTTCATTCATACTTGCCACAAAGATTTGTCCCTCGAAAACGTCGAAAATCCATCCGAGCGAAGCGATTATAAGAACAAGCCACTGATAATTTGTGATCCCTTGATACCACGGTGTCTTAACCTCAGCCTTTTTAATGGAAGAAATTTCTGAATCAAGTTGGGACATGGATTTATTTATTCACGCGCTCGGAGATTTGGACAGAATGAAATTAATCTCATCGAAAGGTCCCGGCACCCCGATAGGCCATAACACATTCCCTGAGAAGTAATAAATGCTTCGTCTGATTGTTTCGGGCGTCGCTGATTTTATATGTTCTTTGCAACCCAGATGACCCGTTACTCAGCGGGAAAGTAAATTTTAATCAGCCAAATTCGGGAGGAATTATGACGAGTCAAAAACTTTTGGAAGACAAACGACGAAGGACTTCACCAAGCGACAAACCAAGAATCGAGGCAGCCTCAAGTCAAAGTGGGGAAAAGATCGCGGCCCGAGATTCCCGCAGATTTTCGTTGCGGCTCGAACTGGCGGGGAATCGCTTAAGCCCGTTGCACGAATGGTAATGTCACTTGCGGCTACGGTTCAATCAAGACCGGCGTGCCGACACTGACCAGCCGCACCAGATATTCCGCGTTCCAATTCGCCAGCCGAAAGCAGCCATGCGATTCCGTCCGTCCAACTTCCTCCGGTTTAGGGGTGCCGTGAATTCCGTAACCGGGTCTATCCAATCCAATCCAAACGGTGCCGACCGGATTATTAGGGCCGGGAGACAAAATTAATTTCGTTTTGATCTGCCGGGCTTCCGCTGACTCAGGAAATGTTTCCGGGTCAAAGGTATAATCAGGATTTTCCGCAATCTTTTCCACTCGCAACCTCCCCACCGGGCGCTTTTCGATTCGTTGTGCAATGCTGCATGGAAAATGGGCGAGCAAATTGGTATCGGCATCAAACGCCTCCAAATATTTTTCCGCCAGACGAATGCGAACAAAGGCCGCTGCACTTCGCGGCTTTATTTTCTCGATATTGGGCACGCGCAAAGTCGTCATCGGAATCCTGTTCGTCCAATTGATCGATGGATTGAGTTGCTTGATAAAATTGGGATGGCAACAGACTTTTTCAGAAACCAATTCCAAAATTGTTTCGTAACCCATGCGGCTCTGTTGTGCTTTGCTGAACCAATTTGTGCCGAGCGGTTGCAATCGTGCAAAATCATTCGTGGTAACGGCTAATTCTGTATAAGGCGGCGCGGTCAAAACCAACTTTGTTTTCGTGAGCGCATCGAGTTCGCCGGTGATGGGCAAACTTTCGCTTTGTTGAAATGCGCGCAACGCAGCACGGGTTTGGGAGCCAATCACGCCGTCGATTGAACCGGCGGAAATTCCGCGCCGAACCAACGCAACCTGTGCTTCCAAAATGCTTTTGACCGGGCGCGCTACAAATACATCGCCAGGAAATCCATTCGTTTGGGCCAAAACGATGGGAACTGTCGCTGGAGTTTTCACTTGAGAAGACGGTGTCGCGTTCGTTTTGCTCGACGGAAGATTTGTTTTATTCATCACCAGCACCGAGAAGGGCGTGGCTGGTTTTGTTGGCTTTGCGACCGTCCTGGACTCTGGTTGTGATTTCGCTTTCGAGCGGGAAGGTTTTTCTTTGAGCCAAATCCAAACCAAAGCCGCGACGCCGATGAGAATGATCGTGACAAAGAATTTGTTGCCGGGCTTTTTCTGCTGCGGCGCGGAGGTAACCTGTTTAAGGAACGGCACGTTGGAATTTAAATACAAAAATTGGTTTTGACCCAAACATTATTGAAGCGATGTTGGGTGCAGCCAGATTTTACCTTGAATTCTCGAAGTTCAGTTTGCGGGTGGGTTTGCGTAGTGATGATTTCCTATGCGGCAACTTTGTTTTGTGGCTGCGCAACGCCACAGAACTCAACTCCGAAACAATCGCGTCCGAAAAATCGCCTTGTTGTCATTACCAACGCCTTATCTGGAGAAAAGATTGCGAAATATTATCCCGGACTGAAACCAACCACCGGCCAAAAGTTCAATCCGGTATTTTGGTTTGGCAATATCGACGATCCAGTTCCGCCGGAGTGGTATCGTCCCAATAAGCGAATGCGAAATGTGCTCTGGAATTTTCGCAATCCGTTTCACAACCTGTTTTTTTACGTGATTGGAATTGCCGATAAAGAATTCGAGATCGTGGGAAGATTTCCGGGAAAAATTTCCAATCCGAATGGCGGCTGGAATTGGACGGTGTGCAAATACAAATGGTTGCGGCTGCCTTTTGTTTCCTACAAACGCGGCGATTTTAATTTTTATCTAGGTTGGCGAAATCGGGGAAATTTCGGAATGAAATTAAATTTTTCTAAATAAGCACTAAAAGCCGCTCGCCTGGGTCGGGGTGAGGCGGGAATTTTCTTTTGGCTCGTACCATTCGCCGCGCAGCCAGTTCACGAGCAGTTCAATGGACTGGGCATCTAAGATTTTATCTTCGGCGTAAGCGGGCATCCGGTCGTTTTTTTTCCCGTAAAATCTTGGGTGCGTCGGATCGGAAATAATTCCGGTCAACCACTCATGCGAACCGTAGCCCGTCAAATCGGGTGCCGTCGCGTCTTCGTCTTTATTCTGGAACTGATGACAATCGGTGCAACTCATCGGCGCTTGAGCTAACAACGCGCGCCCCTCTTTGATGATCGCATCGTCGCGTTTATCCATATCCCGCTGCGATTTCAGCCACGCTTCCGCGGACAACGCCGCGATGACTTTTTTTAACTGCTCTTTTTCTTTGGCAGAAAATTGGGCGACATCTTTTTTCACAAATTTTGCCATCTTTCCGTCTTTGAATTTCGTTCCGCCAAAATAATGCGGGCCGCTGATTTTTTCTGGATCAAGAAATCCCGCAATCCATTCGCGGCTGGCGAAATTTTTTAAATCCGCGCCTTCAGGCAAATTCGTTGAAGCGATTCCGGTTCCATCGTGGCCATCGTAGCGATGGCAACTCGCGCAATGTTTGGAAAAAAGTTTCGGCCCTTGCGTCAGCGGATCGTTTCGCAACA
>JBDSLX010000106.1:0-12431 GCA_039916145.1 Verrucomicrobiota bacterium
ATCTGGCTGAAGAACACGACCACTGGCGTTTCGATGGCCTCTCCAACATCCTGTTTCTCCTCGTAATTCTGGGGGCCGTCTTCATCAATAATCTCTTCATCAATCCTCCCCCATTCTTGCGCGAAGCGTTGATGATTGGCGCGGCGGTTGGTTCCTATTTCACGACCAAAAAATCTGTTCATTCCTCCAACCACTTCAATTTTCATCCCATTCAAGAAGTGGCGATTTTGTTCATTGGCATTTTTGCAACCATGATGCCCGCGCTGGATTGGCTGCAAAACAATGCGCAGATGATTTTGGGAAAAGCGCCTCCACCCGGATTTTTTTATTGGGGTTCGGGAATTCTTTCCAGCGTGCTGGACAACGCGCCGACGTATCTCAGTTTTCTCAGCGCGATTTTCGGCTCATTCATCGATCACGAAACCATTGCGCAAGTGCAACAGCTTGTGCAAAACGGCGGAGCGGATTTGGCGACCGTGGCCGAACCAGTTCGTCACACATTCGAAGCATTGCAAAAATATTTTGGCGCGCATCTCGCCGCGAAAACCATCGGCAAAGAAGAAATTGAAATCGCTTATCTGCTCGGTAATGCCGAGCTGAATAACTTCATCGTTGCCATTAGCGTCGGAGCGGTTTTTTTTGGAGCCAACACTTACATCGGTAACGGCCCGAATTTCATGGTCAAATCCATCGCCGATCATGAGAAGGTTCATTCGCCGCACTTCCTCGAATACATTTTCAAATGGGCGCTTCCCATTATGGTTCCAATGTTGGTAATCATTTGGTGGATTTTTTTCCGGCACTAACTGCAAATGCGCCTGCTCTATAATATTTTGTTCCCGATTTGTTTCGCGTTGAGCATGCCATTTTATTTTCTCAAGATGTGGCGGCGCGGCAATTGGCGAACCGGGTTCGGCCAGCGCTTTGGCCAATACGATGGGAAACTCAAGCAGCGTCTCACCAATCGCGATGTGCTTTGGCTTCATGCGGTCAGCGTGGGCGAGGTCAACGTTTGCACGCAACTCATTCGTGCCATCGAGCCACACGCGCCCAATTTAAAAATCGTCGTCTCCACCACAACTTCCACCGGCATGGGTGAACTGCGCCGAACGTTGCCGATGCATATCGATAAAATTTATTATCCAATCGACGCAGGACGAATCATCCGACGCACCATCAATACCGTTCATCCAATTGCCATCGTTCTGGTCGAAGCGGAGATTTGGCCCAATCTTCTTTGGACTGCGGCGAAGCGAAACATTCCATTCTTTCTCGTCAACGCGCGGCTCTCGCAAAGATCTTTTCGCGGCTACAAACGATTCAGTTTATTATTCAGGCCGCTTTTCCAAAAATTCGAGGGGGTGGGTTGCCAGGATGAGAGCGATGCCACGCGCCTGCGCGAACTCGGATTCCGTCCTGAAAAAATCCACATCGTCGGCAACCTGAAATTCGACGCGGCCAAACTGGATGCTCGACGGCTGCTCGACGTTCCGGCGCTGCTCACACAAATCGGCGTAAAACCAAACGCGCCGCTGCTCGTCGCGGGAAGCACTCATGCCGGGGAGGAATTAATTCTTGCCCAAATCTTTCTTCGACTCCGGAAAAAGTTTCCCAATCTGTTTTTGGTTCTCGTCCCCCGGCATTTCGAGCGGGGCAAAGAAGTCGCCAGTGAACTCGAAAAATGCGGTGTGAAATTTATTTATCGCAGCCTGATTACCCCGGAGACGCGACCTCCATCCGCCGACATAGATTGTTTGCTCGTCAACACCACCGGCGAATTGAAATTTTTCTACGAACACGCCTCGGTGATTTTTGTGGGAAAAAGTTTGACGGCGGAAGGCGGACAAAATCCGATTGAGCCGGGCGCTCTCGGCAAAGCAATGGTCTTCGGGCCAAACATGCAAAACTTCTCATCCATCGCTGAAGCATTCGTGAAAAAAGACGGTGCCGTTCAGGTGCGTGACGCAGCAGAACTGGAACAAACCTTTGGCTGCTTGCTCGCGGATGAAAACCGCCGGAATGTGCTCGGCAAAAATGCGCTCGCTGTTGTGCGGGAAAATCTCGGTGCCATGGAGCGCACCGTCGAGATGATTTTGCGCGATTTGCCGGAAGTAAAAGGTCCCCGAAAACGCTTTTAGCCGAGAATCCGTTTGCCTTCGCTCAGGAAAATTCCCTGGAAATTCATTTCGAGCGCCTGCGCATTAGTCGCTTTGGCCAACGCTTCTTCCTTTGAAATTTTACCTTGTTGCACCAACAACAACAGTGACTGGTTGAAATTTAACATTCCATCGTCGGTACCGGTTTCGATGGCAGCGGGAAGTTTATCGAGCCGATTTTCTTCAATCAATTTTCGCACGGTGCCGGTGTTGAGCAAAATTTCCTGGGCGGGAATCATCCCTCCGGCGAGCGTCGGAACCATACGCTGACAAATCACGGCCTGCAAAGTTCCGGCGAGTTGGCGGCGAACTTGTTCGCGTTCGTCGGCTTTAAAAAAATCGAGAATGCGGCTCACAGATTGCGCGGCATTCGTCGTGTGCAACGTCGAAAGCACCAGATGTCCCGTGTCCGCCGCGCTCATGGCCGCTGAAAAACTGGTCGCGTCGCGCATTTCGCCCACCATGATGATGTCCGGGTCCTGACGCAAAACGTGTTTCAAGCCGTGTTCAAACGAGAGCGTGTCGAGTCCGACTTCGCGTTGCTCGATAATCGATTGGTTGTCTTCAAAAACATATTCGATTGGGTCTTCCATCGTGATGATATGTTTGCGGCTGTTCGCGTTGATATATTCGATCATCGCGGCGAGCGTCGTCGATTTTCCACAACCGGTAGAACCCGCAAGCAACACGATTCCGCGCGGCGATTGCGCAATTTTTTTCAAAACGTCCAGCAAACCGAGTTCTTCAAAGGTGGGAACCTGCGTTTTGACAAAGCGCATCGCCAGACATGGATTGCCACGTTCTTGAAAAAGGTTCGTTCGAAAACGGCCCACGCCCGGCAGAAAATAAGAGAAATCGACTTCATGATCCTCCTCCAGCCGTTTCTGCAAATGCTTTGGAAGAATTCCTTTAATGACCTCCTCCATCCATTCCACGGTTGGCGGAGGGGCTTCGATCGCGACCAGTTTTCGGTTGATCCGAAAAACAACAGGATTAGCGACTTTGAGATGAACGTCCGACGCGCCGCCTTCAACAGCGGTGGACAAAATGCGGCGAAAAATTTCCATGCCGACGAGTCTAGCAGAGCGGAAAAGCGTGACGCAAGCATCTGCAAATAAATCTGAAATTGTAGAAGGTTTACGCTTGCTTGCTTCAGGATTTCCGCTCTAGCGTCGCTTGGTTACAGGCATTTCGTTAATTCACTTCACAAAATGAAATTCAAAAATTCTATGAAAACAATTCTTCTGGCTTTGGTCTTTGGCGCCATCTGCGTTTCCGCCCAAGCTGCGGACAAATTCACCGATACTTTCGACGTTCCTAAATCGGAATTCGCTTCGGTAGGCACGAATGATTTTTTTATTCTCGCGCCCGGTTATCAATTGGTATTGGAAGGAAATGAGGATGGCAAATCGACGGTGCTCACGATCACAGTGTTGAACGAAACGAAAATGGTGGATGGGGTCGAGACGCGCGTGGTTGAGGAAAATGAAGCAGTGGACGGCAAACCAATTGAAATCAGCCGAAATTATTTCGCTATCTCCAAACGTACTACTGATATTTTTTACTTTGGCGAAGATGTGGATATGTACAAAGACGGCAAAGTGACCAGTCACGAAGGCGGATGGTTGTCGGGTGTAGCAGGCGCACATTTTGGCCTAGGGATGCCGGGTGCGCCTTTGCTCGGGGCGCGTTATTATCAGGAGATCGCGCCCAAAGTAGCAATGGATCGGGCCGAAGTGGTGAGCTTGACTGAATCGCTGAAAACGCCTGCGGGGAAATTTGAGAAATGTTTGAAGACTGAAGAGACCTCGGCTCTTGAAAAAGGAAGAGAACCTAAACTCTATGCGCGTGGAATCGGACTGATTAACGAAGGCCATCTCCTGTTAAAGAAGCATGGCTTCGTGGGCAAATGAGGCGTACCCAAATTTGAATTGCGTTTGCTTCTACATCGCGAGTTTTTAATCTGTTGCGATGACGGCTATCTTCAGGATGTTCCGAACAACGTTCGTCCTTCTGGTTTGTCTTTTCGGAGACGAAGGCGCTGCTCAGGAAAATTCCACGAATTCCCTTCCAACTTTAGAGCAGGTGCTTTCAGCGAAAAAGGATCTGTGGGGCGAAGCCGCGATGCGTAAACCAAACGGCGCGAGTTACGAATTCTTCGAGAAACTTCTTCCCCCAACGCGCTATGTGAATGCAGATTTTCATTTTTATCCCATCGTGTTGAGTGCGCCAAATGCGAAGGTCAAAGCGCGGCTCATCTCAAACGGCAGTGGCGTGAATCTTCGCAGCGGCGCGCGCAGTTGGAATGATGTCGGTACGCCGGTGATTTTTCGAGTCGGTCCGGATGAATTTAGATTTGGCGATATTCGGCAGCGGCTTCAGCATCCAGAATTGGTGGAAGGCTATTTGCCGATTGTGCAGATTGATTACCTCCATCCGACGCAAAGACACGACTCGGCCAAAACAGCTTCTCAAAATTCCACGGATGATCCCAAACCTGAAGTTTATCGTCTTCAAGCATTCGCCAGTGTTGATCCGGCGTTCGCATCGAACGGAATCGTCTTCGTCAAATTTTCGCTCGCTGATGGTTTGAACGGCATCATCACGGCGCAGGTGGATTCCGGGCCGCTGAGTTTTGTGGACAGCAAAATCACCGATCAAGAGGGAAAAGTAATCGCATGGTTCGACAAGTCATGGACATGGGAGCGGCAAGCGCCGCACGCAAAAATCGGCACAAACAAATTCGCCACCCTCGCGATTGCCACGAAATCTTTTCCGAAATCCGCGCCGTTTATTTTCGATGCTTCAACTTACGAAAAGCAACGAGAGCTTTGCGTTGCAACATGGAAGAAAACTTTAAGCGAAGGGATGAACGTTGAAACACCCGAAGTCATCGTCAACAACGCGTGGAAAAATCTAATCATCCAAGATTTCACAATCTGCAAAGGCGACCACCTCAATTACAGCGATGGCAATCAATATCAAAAAATGTATGCGGCAGAAACAAGCGATGCCGCAGTGCCGTTGATGAGTTGGGGTTACGAAAATGATATGCGCCGTTTTCTTCCCGTGATTCTTGATTTGGTGGACAAGCGGCTCACGAATCATTTCGCCAGTCACAAGCTCGATACAGTTTGCAAATTTTATTGGCAAACCCGCGCCGTGGAATTTGTGAAAGCGATGCGTCCACGTTGGCAAAAAGAACTCGATTGGATTTTGGACAATCGCGGCGAACACGGTTTGTTGCCGAAAGACAATTACTGCACCGACATCGAGCAACCGGTTTATTCCTTCAGCTCCAACGCGAAATGCTGGGCCGCATTGCGTGACATGGTTCCAGTTTTAGAAGAAATCGGCGACCGCGAGATGGCAAAGCGCGTGGCGGAAATCGCGCCCAAATACAAAAAGGACATTCTCGTCGCAGTGGAAAAAAGCATTCGCCGCGAAACCGATCCGCCGTTTGTTCCCGCTGCGCTTTTTGGTGCGGAGGATTTGCACGATCCGATTACCGAGACGCGCATCGGCAGTTATTGGAATTTGGTTGCGAACTACATCATCGGATCGCGAATTTTTGTCGGCAGCGAAAAAGAAACCTGGGTTCCAAAATATTTTGAAACGCACGGCGGTCTTTGCATGGGGTTGACTCGCTCTGCGGCAACGAACCACACCTTTTGGACAGGCAAACATCGAACGAACCCGCTCTACGGAATGCGCTACATTGAAGACGCGTTGCGTCGCGACGACGTCGAGCGGGCGCTGGTGAGTTTTTACGGAATGCTCGCGCATGGCCTGACCCGAAATACATTTATCGGCGCGGAAGGAACGGCGATTGAGCCACTTGATGAAGGCGGACGACAATTTTATTGTCCGCCGAATACTGCTAGCAATGGCCAGTGGCTTTGGACGCTTCGCCAATTGCTTGTGCAAGATTTGGATGTGAACGAAGACGGCCGACCGGACACGTTGCGGTTGGGATTCGGCACGCCGAAGCGTTGGCTGGAGGATGGGAAAATTATCAAAGTGGAACGCGCGCCAACTGCGTTCGGTCCGGTCTCAATGAAACTGGAATCAAAACTGGGTGAAGGCGAAGTTCTCGCTGAAGTTGATTTGCCGCAAAGAAATCTGCCTGAGAAAGTCTTGTTGCGCGCTCGTGTTCCAGACGGTTGGCAAGTGGTTTCGGCTCAGGCCGGAAAAGAAAATCTAAAAACAACCCAAGGCACCGTAGCTATGTCAGCCTTTCGCGGAAAAGTGACTGTTCGATTCCAAACGCGACGCACTAAATCGGTTTCCGAATGAGTCCCGAGATTTCTGTTTGTGCTGAAATTGCCAGCGCCCCCATTAAGCGTAGGACAAGGCGCTGATGAGTGCTTGCGATTGTCGGGAAAGTTTGGTGAACAAAAGAGAAACGATATACCCGGCATGGCGATTTCCATCGCAGGCCACAACGACACCAGTGCAATGAACTTTTTTGGCGTCGGGATATTGCAAATCCACCGACATTTCTGTCCAGGCGGGAATCGGATCGGCGGTCTTGAATTCGATGCCGCTCTGGCGAAGTCGAACTGCATGGCCGGCAAGAGACAATCGCCTTTGGGCGTGATTGATATTAGAAATCGAAGACAAATCAATTTTTCGCGCGCTCATATTTAATTCAACCGTAGCATTGTTTGTGCGCGCGTCTAATTATTTTTTACCATTCAATGACTGCTGCGCCCCATGTCAAACCCGCGCCGAAGACTACCAACAGAACCAAATCCCCTCGCTGAATTCGCCCGGCAGTGACGGCTTCATCCAAAGCGATGGCGACGGACGCAGCGGAAGTGTTTCCATATTTCTCCAGGTTAACGAAGATTTGTTCGGGTGTCACACCGAGGCGTTCTCCGACTGCATCAATAATGCGACGGTTGGCTTGGTGCGGAATGACGCATTTGATTTGCGAAATATTGATTTCGCAGCGCCGCATGGCTTCCTGCGCGGCGGTGTACATTGCATTGACCGCGCTTTTGAAAGTTTCTTTGCCATCCATCCGCAAATGATGGTGGCCCGCCAAAATGGATTCTGTCGTGGCGGGACAACGGCTGCCGCCACCGGGCATGGAAAGCAGGTCTGCCTTTGAACCGTCTGAACCCATGCAGGCCGTCAATAAGCCATGCGCTTCCGGTCGATGTTGCAGGATCGCTGCGCCGGCTCCGTCGCCAAAAAGAACGCAGGTGTTGCGATCTTTCCAATTCACAATGGAAGAAAGTTTTTCCGCGCCGATGACGAGAACCGTGTCGTAGGTGCGGGACATGATGAACTGCTGGCCAATCTCCAAGGCAAAAATAAATCCTGAACACGCGGCTTCGATGTCGAAAGCGGCGGCGCGACGCGCCCCAATTTTTTGTTGAACCAGACAAGCCGTTGAAGGAAATGGCATGTCGGGCGTAATCGTCGCAATAATAATCAAATCAATTTGGTCGGCGGTAATGTTGGCCCGCTCCATTGCGAGCAAAGCGGCTTTCGATGCGAGGTCAGAGGTGAATTCATCTACAGCAGCGATGCGGCGCTCTTTGATTCCGGTGCGCGTGGTGATCCATTCGTCGGACGTTTCCACCAGTTTTTCTAACTCGGCATTCGTCAGCACGCGGGTTGGAACATACGAACCCACTGCGGTGACAGAACAAGTGCGCCCCTGAAAATTATGTTGCGCGCGAGGATTTTTAAATTTTTTTGATGTTGATTGGCTCATGCTTGAACCGGTTTTGTTTCCTGGCTTTCTTCCAAGCGTTTATTCGCTTTCGCAATCTCGGCGGCAATCAGTTGATTCAAGTTTGTTGCAAAAGCGGTCGCGGTTTGACGAATCGCATTGGCGACCACAACGGCTTTGGCGGAGCCGTGGACTTTGATGACGTTACCATTCAAACCGAGGACCTGCGCCCCGCCATAAGCGTCGGGATTCATCCGCTTCTTCAAGCCGCGCAAACCGCGTTGGGCCACGAACGCTCCGAGTTGGCGAACGGGATTCGCCATCAATTCGGATTTCAAAATTTCCTGAATCGCTTTGCCCATGCCGCCAATGGTTTTCAAGACAATATTGCCCACGAAACCATCGGCGATGACGACTTCAACATTCCCTTGGAACATATCTGAGCCTTCGACATATCCGATGAAATGTAAATCCAGTTTTCGACAGAGGGCGAGCGCGGCGCGGGTTAAATCATTACCCTTCATTTCTTCCGATCCGTTGCTGAGGATACCAACTCGCGGTGAAGGATCTCCCAGCATCGCTTTGTAATAAACACTGCCCATGACCGCGCTTTGCGCAAGTTGCGTCGGCGTGGTGTCGGGATTCGCACCGCCATCGAGGAGAACCCATTCGCCTTTGACACGCGGCATGATGACGGCAATCGCAGGACGTTCGACGCCCTGTAGCGGACGAAGTCGAATATGAGCGGCGGCAATCAGCCCACCGGTGTTGCCTTGAGAAATGATCGCGTCTGCCTTGCCGTCTCTGACCAGTTCTACCGCGCGAAGAATGGAAGAATCTTTTTTCCGCTTGAGGCTTTCGACGGGCTTGTCTTCCATCGCCAGAACCTCACTGGCGTGAACAATCTTTATGCGATCATCGCGACACTGGCTTTTCGCGAGTGCGGATTTGATTTCATCCTGTTTGCCGACGAGGAAAATTTCGCTGATCTTCGCGTTGGCTTCCAAAGCGACTTTGACCCCATCAATGACGCTGCCGCACCCATGATCGCCACCCATTACATCGACTGCGATTCGCATAAAAAAGAAAGAGCGCAGCAGGAAAAATCCAACCGCGCTCTCCAGAAAACGAATTAAGCCGTGGCTTCGACTGTTTTGACCTGACGGCCTTTGTAAAAACCGCAAGCCGGACAGACCCGGTGCGGCAAGGCGGGCGCGGCGCATTGAGGGCAGACACCCAATTGCGGGAGTTTCAGGACACTGTTATACGCGCGGCGCATGCGCTGGCGGCTTCGAGATGGTTTGCGTTTAGGAACACCCATAATTTTACAATTTTAGTTTATTTAATTCGGCCCAGGCAGATGGAGTTTCGTCAATCTGATCGGAATCGCTTGAGTTTGCTCCGATGGCCGGCTGATTTTTCAATCCGCCGCACTCACTTTCGCACAGCGGATGCTGCGGAAAGGCCAAGAGAATATCTTCGCGGATATAAGGCGTCAAGTCCACGGAATCGCCGGATGAATCGACCTTGTCTTCGCCTGTGAGCGGCAAATGGACTGCCCAAGTGTCGAAATCCAGTTCGTGTTTAAATGGTTTTAAGCACCGCGCGCACTCGCATTCGAGCGTCAGATGCAGCGTCCCATGCACCAACAGATCATTCTCCAACCGCTGCGCTTCCAGTTCATATTCCAACGGGTGCGGGGCGTGAATCAGCTCGTCGGCTTGCGCGAGATCCAGTTCTTCCGGCCGCAATGCGCCTTTCAATTCAAGGTTCTTGTGTTCGAGGTGACGAAGGTTGATGACCAGTGGCATAAACAAATCTCCTTTTCGTAAGTTCAGACAAGCCGCGCTTACGACTTGCTCAACTTTGTTTTCAGCGCCTTTTGCACATTCGCCGGAACGAACGAACTGACGTCTCCGCCAAGTCGGGCAATTTCTTTCACGATGCGCGAACTGAGGAAAGTGTAAGTGTCCTTTGGCATCATGAAGATGGTTTCAATTCGTTCGTTCAATTTACGGTTCATCAGGGCGAGTTGAAATTCAAATTCAAAATCGGAAACGGCGCGCAGGCCTCGAACGACGGCTTGACCGGAACGACTCTCCACATAATCCACCAAAAGTCCGTCGAAAGAATCCACTTCCACTTGCGGCAAATGCGCGATCGCGTGCTTCACCAAATTGACGCGCTCGGCTAAATCGAAGAGCGGATTTTTGCTTTCGTTTTGCGCGACGGCGACGATGACTTTATCGAAAAGTTTGGTCGCGCGCTGGATGACATCGAGATGGCCGTTGGTCAGCGGATCAAAACTACCGGGATAAATCACCGTGCGCATGGCTGGAAATTTATCAGCGCAAACCAAAATGCCTACTGAAAACTGACGATACAACGCCTTACGGGGCGCGTTAATTCTTATAAAGCCTCAAACTCAATTCACAAAGTTACTCGTCCGCGACTAAATCCCGCATAAATACTGTTTTGCGCAAGCAGTTCGTCGTGCGACCCGGTTTCCACAATTGCCCCTTCTTTTAAAACGATGATCCGATTGGCTTTTCTGACAGTGGAAAGGCGATGGGCGATGATGAACGTCGTGCGATTTTTCGTCAACCGCTCCAACGCTTCCATCAATAAACTTTCGGTGTGGGCATCAAGTGCGCTGGTCGGTTCGTCCAGAATCAAAATCGGCGCATCTTTCAAAAGCGCGCGAGCAATGGACAAACGTTGCCGCTGGCCAACGGATAGCGTCGCGCCGCGTTCGCCGATGACGGTTTGATAGCCTTCCGGCAATTTCTCGATAAACTCATGCGCATTGGCAGCGCGGGCGGCGGCCTCGATATCGGCAAGCGACGCATTGGGTTTGGCGTAGGCGATATTTTCGGCAATCGAAAGTGGAAATAGAAACGGCTCTTGTAGAACGAGCGCAACTTGGTCCCGCAAAGTTTTGAACTGCACGTCGCGCAAATCGTGTCCATCAATAACTACGCGACCATTTTGCGGATCGTAAAATCGCGGGATCAAACTGACCAAAGTGCTTTTGCCCGCGCCGGTCGCGCCGACCAACGCAATCGTTTCGCCGGGACGCGCTTCAAAAGAAATTTCGCGCAGGACAGGTTGGTTGGGCAAATAGCTGAACGTGACATTTTCAAATTGCACATGGCCGCGCAATCGCGGCATGGGAATGGCATTCGGTTTATTTTTTACGTCCGGCTCGGATTCCATGACTTCCAAAACGCGGCGTGCGCTGCCTGCGGCGCCTTGAATAGTTGAAGTCGTGTACATGATTGATTCCAACGGGCTGTAAAGTGAACCGAGGTAAGACAGAAATAAAAGAATCGCGCCAATCGAAAGGTCACCGGCCAAAGCGTGTTTCGCGCCCAACCAAAGAATTGCCGCCGTGCCGACGGCTGTGGCCAGCCCCATTAAAATTTTGAACTGCAATTGAACCTTCGTGGTGGAAAGAATCGCGGCGAGGGTTTCCTGATTGACGCGATGAAAGCGTTGATCGTTGGAGGGTTCGCGTCCGAACGCTTGCACCACTGGGATCGCGGCGAAAGTTTGCTCCACCACGTCATAAATCTGCGCTTCGACTTCCTGTTGCGCGTAACTGCGTTCCATCATCGGCTTGGCGTAAAAACGAAAAACCAAAATCATGTACGGCACCACCGCCAGCGCGAGCAATGTGAGAGTGGAATCGACGCCCCACAAAATGCTGAACATGGCGGCCAGGCTGACCAACGAGGAGATGACCGGCAGAAGGGCGTCTTTTAAGATGACGGAAATACAGGAACAATCCGACGTGACGCGCCGAATATTGTCGCCCACTGATTTGCTGTTGTGAAAAGCGAGCGAGAGTTGTTGCAGTTTGGCAAATAAATCCGCAGCCAAAGTATAAACCAATCGCTGACCGAAACCGATGTTGGCGTAAGCGGTGGCGAGACCCAAAGCCCAGCTCAACAAAAAAACCAGCACCGTGGCGGAAACACTCCAGCCGATGAGCGCGGTTTGACTGTGCGCGCCGGGCAACGATTCGACGAAGCGCGAAATCCACGGTGGCATCACTTTTGTCTGCAAGACGTAATCCACCAAAAAAACCATGGGCCACGGTTTCAACACATCCAGACCGGTTTTTAACAACATCGCGCCGAGCACGGCGGAGAGTTGCGGCCAGCGCTTAAACGCGTAACTCATCACCCATCGGCAAAGGCGCGACATGCTCACGTCTGGTGGTTGGGTTTTGCTCGTCACGACTTTGCCTCCGCTGGCGCATTGGATGCGAACTGGATGCTATGAAAACGCGCATAAAGTTTTCCGCGCGCGATGAGTTCGTCGTGCGTTCCTGATTCTTCAATTCGGCCGTCTTGCAATACGACAATGCGATTCGCCCGTCGCACGGTGGAAAGTCGATGCGCGATGATGAACGTCGAACGGCCCGCCATCAATCGCTCGAGCGCTTCGAGCAACAAACCTTCGGTTTCGACGTCGAGCGCACTGGTTGGTTCATCTAAAATTAATACCGGCGCATTTTTCAAAAGCGCGCGCGCGATAGATAAGCGTTGCCGTTCGCCGCCAGACAACGTTGCACCGCGTTCGCC
>JBDSLX010000107.1:0-9121 GCA_039916145.1 Verrucomicrobiota bacterium
GACTGGCTGCATCCGTTGCTCGTGCTCGTCATCTTCGGCGCGGTGCAACTGGTCGAAGGTTTTGTCATCTCGCCAAAAATCATCGGCGACCGCGTGGGATTGCATCCGCTCACCATCATCGTGGCGGTGTTGGTCGGCACGACGTTGATGGGCGGAATTCTCGGCGGCGTGCTGGCAATTCCGCTGACGGCGGCGCTGCGGACGCTAATGTTTCGGTATGTTTGGAAAAAGCGCAGAGTTCAAAATGAAAATCGAGCCGGATAATTATTCCTCGCCGCCCCCGCGAAATCCGGATGTGTCGTGGTTTTTGTTGCTCATTACAACAGCGGTGATCGTCGGCTCACTTTACTTAATCGGCTACGGTGTGATTTATACCGAGGGAGAAGTGATGCAGGGGCTATTTTATTTCCTTGTTTGCCTAACCGCTGGTTCCGCCCTGATTGGATTTTATCGCCGAAGAATCGCCATTTGGTGCGTTGTCGTGGTCGGAGGATTCCTTTTGCTTTGGCAAACGTATCAAATTCGCAGATGGGCAATGATGCACGAAGACGTGGTCGCCATCGTCCAATATTCGGAAGATGTTGCGAAGAAAACCGGTAATTATCCGACAAATCTTGGTGGATACACCTTCAAACATCACTGGGTCAAATCCCACGTTTATGGATTTGGAGCAGACAACGAAAACGAATTCCGCATTACCTACTTTTTGAACGATCCAGGAATTTCTTATTGGTATTCAGCCAAAACGGGTTTTGGTTATTATCCTGATTAAAGCACTGGAGCGGGGCTTCGAGAAAATGTCGGGAGCGTAAGTCTGGCTTGCCGCAGCCTAAATGCGGCGTTATTTTGCAGCCATGATTGCAGCAACGGAAATCGAGCGGATGAGCTTCGCGGAACGATTGCAAGCGATGGAACTTCTTTGGCGTTCGATATCCAGCCAGCCCGAGCAAATAGAATCCCCCGGTTGGCATAAAAAAATTCTCGCTAAACGCCTCGCCAAAGTTGAAGCAGGCCAAGGTGAATTTCTCACCATCGCACAATTAAAAAAACGGCTCGCCAAACGCGCGGCATGAGAAGGGTTGTCATTTTGGCCGAGGCGGCTGAAGACATTGAGCAGGCCAGAGATTTTTACGATGCGCAGGAATTAGGGATCGGAGATTATTGTGCGGATTCACTGGTTGCCGACATCGAAAGTCTGGCTCTTTACCACGGAATTCATTCCCGCCATTTCGGCTTTCCCCGAATGTTGGCCAACCGATTTCCTTTTGGCATTTATTATCGAGAAGAAAAAAACGAAACGCAGGTTTTCGCCGTTCTGGATTTGCGCAGAGAACCCAATTGGATTCGTAAAGAACTGACCGACCGAGATGCCTAAACTATTTTAAAGTCAATGTCCTGACATCCACCGCTTCCATCCCCGCATCACGAATCGCCTGCATTCCTAAATCCGTATCTTCGTAGCCGCGACAGAATTGCGGCGGAACTCCGATGAGGCGGGCGGCTTCGAGAAAAATGTCGGGCGCGGGTTTTTGATATTTCACCATCTCGCTCGTCACGACGGCGTCGAAAAGGTGGCGGATTTTCAAATGCTCGAGCACCTGGCAGATGATGATCTGTGTTCCACCCGACGCGACGGCCATTGGGATTTTTCCATGATTGGCTTTGGCAATTTCCACAACGGCGTGAATCGGTTCGACCTGCGCCATGAGCGGCAGATAAGCATTTTCCTTTTCATGCGAAACGGCGATGTGATCGATGGAAACGCCTTGTTCTTCGCCGAGCATTTTCAAAATGTCGCGCGACGGAACACCGCCAAGCGCGTAAAAACGGTCTTCCGGAAAATGGAGTTTGTGTTTCTGCGTGATGACCTGCCACGCGCGCCAATGCAGAGGCATGGTGTCCGCCAGAGTGCCGTCGCAGTCGAAAATTATTCCTTTGATCATTTTATATTTTGTAGCAGCCGACGTGAGGAGACTCTAATTTTTGGTTTTAATAAATGAGCCTCCTCACGTCGGCTGCTACGAGTTAAGATTTCAACGCCGCCAATTTTTCATTCAAATCATTCGCCATGAGCGGTTCGATGAGACAATCGATATCGCCTTCGATAAATGTCGGCAAATTATAGAGCGTCAGTTCGATGCGATGATCGGTCACGCGGTTCTGCGGAAAATTATAGGTGCGATTGCGTTCGCTGCGTTCGCCGGTGCCGACCTGCTCTTTGCGATGCGCAGCGTATTTCGCATTTTCCACGGCGACTTTTCTTTCGAGCAAACGCGAACGCAAAACCGTCATCGCTTGGATTTTATTTTTCTGCTGCGAACGTTGGTCGGCGCAACGGACAATGGTGCCCGTTGGTTTGTGAATGATTTGCACGGCAGAATCGGTGGTGTTGACGCCTTGCCCACCTTTGCCGGACGCGCGGCAAACATTGATTTCCAATTCTTCGGGTTTGATTTCCAGATCGACTTCCTGCGCTTCGGGCAAAACAGCGACGGTGCAGGTACTGGTGTGAACACGGCCTTGCGCTTCGGTCGCGGGAACGCGTTGGACGCGATGCACGCCCATTTCATATTTCAAACGCTTGAAAACATCGGTGCCAGTGATGTGAAAAATGATTTCCTTGAAGCCGCCCAGATCGGACGGGCTGCTGTCCATCGTTTCCACTTTCCAGCCCTGCGTCTCGGCATAACGCGTGTACATCCGATATAAATCTGCGGAGAACAAAGCTGATTCAGAGCCGCCCGCACCAGCGCGGATTTCCATAATCGTATTTCGCGAATCGGACGGATCAGACGGAACAATTCCTTTGTAAACTTCGAGTGCCAGACGCTTTTCTTCTGCTTCCAAACGGGAAACTTCTTCTTTCGCCATCGCGTAAAGTTCGGTGTCAGACGTTTCGCTGGCGAGAAGCGCGCGGTTTTCCTCAAGATCAGCGACGGTTTTTAAATAATTTTTTCCCTGGGCCACCAACTCGCGCAAGCCAGCGTATTCGCGCGCCATTTCCTGCGCGCGCTGCTGGTTGTCAAAAACCTTCGGGTCGCTTAGAGCCGCTTCTATTTCGGCAAAACGTTGCGAAAATTTTTCAATGTGTGGACGCAAATCCATTTTTCAAAATCGTGCCTAACTTCGTTGGAGTTCAAGCTTCAGCTTGCTCAGGGAAAACAACCTGAAGGTTGAACTCCAACGACAATGGAAAAAAGACAACCGCCCGCAAGAGTTGGAACTCGAGCGGGCGGTTGTCGTGAAAAGCAGCTATTTCTTTTTCTTCTTCGCGGCGAAGGCTTCCTGAGCGGCCTGGGTTTTAGCCATGCGCTGTTGGTATTTATCCACGCGACCGGCGGTATCGACGAATTTTTGCGTGCCGGTGTAGAACGGATGGCAAGCGTTGCAAATGCCGATGATGACGGTCGGTTTGATCGAGCGGGTCTTGATCACGTTGCCGCAGGCGCAACGGATTTCAGAGTCTAAATATTTCGGATGAGTGTCAGCTTTCATAAAAGGGGCGACAACCTAGCAGCGTTCACTTTTTTGACAAGCGCTAATTTGCATCATGAAGCGGCTCGGAATACGAAGTCTGACGCATGAAATAGAGATTATTCGGCGGGGGCTGGAATGAAAATTTTCTGGCCGATTTTTAATTTTTTCCAGTCCACATTCGGGTTTGCCGCTTCGACTTGTTTCATCGTAAGCGTCTTCATTCCCTTGCTTTTGAACTGGGCGTTATAATCAGCGAGAATTGCCAGCAGTGTGTCGCCGGATTGAACGGCGTAAGGATAACCTTTGTCAGGCCCAGAGTTAGTTTCGGGTAAAACAGGTTTGGATCGAGGCGCGGGCGCCGCCATATTTTTCCCCAGCTTCGCAATTTCGTCCAAAATCTTTTTCTTGTCCGCCTCCCGATTTTTGTCCACTTCCTGAATGGCCTCGCCGAGTTTCCGCACACTTTCGGTCGTGCTGTTATTGTTCGCGCTGCGCGATTGGTCTTCACGAACCCTTTGCAGTTCGGCATCGAGCGCGGAAATTTTTTTCTGCAACGCGAGATTCGCGGCGAGCAGACTTTCAACATCGGCGCTCAATCGTTTGTAACGTTCTTCGGCTTCCTGTTTTTCGGCAATCGCGGAGGCGGGCGTGGAGTTCTGAGCGAGCAGCGAGAACGGACTCAAGCCAGAAGCAATCAGGAGCAAAAGAAGAAAACGTTTCATGCGCTGAAAATAGGAGTGTCGGTTTCGCAGTTCAAGACTCGATTCAACAAAGCGCGCGCCATTTCCCGGTCACTTTTATCTTTTGAACTTTGGGAACAGAAACTAGTTTTTGCGACGTGACGGTTCTCGAAGTGATTCAACGCAGCGCCGATTTTTTATCCAAAAAAGGAGTCGAGTCGCCCCGACTACAAGTCGAACTTTTGCTCGCGCATATTTTTAAAATGCCCCGGATGAAATTGTATTTGAATTTCGAGCGCGTGCTCACTGAAACCGAGTTGGAAAACCTCCGCGAGTTTGTGAAGCGTAGAGCCAATCGCGAACCGCTCCAGCATATCACCGGGACGGCAAATTTTTGCGGACTGGAGTTTCTCGTGAATCGCCACGTCTTGATTCCACGACCTGAAACAGAAATTCTGGCCGAACGCGCGTGGAATTTTCTGGCGCAACGCGCAAAGGAAAAAGCGCAGCCAGCCGCTTTGGATTTCGGAACAGGCAGCGGTTGCCTTGCTGTAATGTTGGCGGAAAAAGCTCCCGCTGTGGAAATTCATGCGCTGGATATTTCTTCCGAGGCAATCGAGGTCGCCCGGGAAAATGCGATGCGACACGAAGTCATTGAGCGAATTGTATTCCATCACGGCAATGGATTTGCCGCACTCTCGGAAAAAAAAGAATTCGATTTGATCGTCGCGAACCCGCCTTATATCCCGAGCGAAGAAATCTCGACATTGGAACCGGAAGTGCGCGACCACGATCCGAAATTGGCTCTGGATGGAGGCCGGGATGGACTGGAATTTTTCCGGCTGCTCGCAAAAGAATCTCCAGACTGGCTTGCGCCCAACGGCTGTCTCATGGTGGAATTTGGCGAAGGGCAGGCGGAGTTGAGCCGTGAAATTTTTGAAGGGCAGAACTGGATTGTCGAAGCGATAGAGCGCGACTACACTCAGCGCCTGAGATTTTTAATTGCGCGGCGAAAGTGAGCCGGCACTTTTGAGAAGAATTTTTAATGGATAGTTTATCAATTAAAGGCGGCGTGCCATTGCACGGAGAAGTGACGATCAGCGGCGCGAAAAACGCCGTGCTGCCGATCATGGCAGCCACCCTTCTTACCTCTGAACCCTGCGTCATTCGCCGCGTCCCGGACTTGAGCGACGTGAAATTCATGGCGCAAATTTTAACTTCGCTAGGCGCGGAAGTTAAGTTGGATGGCGATACACTGAGCGTGCGCGCGGCAAAAATAAAACCGATAGGGGACTACGATTTGATCCGAAAAATGCGCGGCTCGGTTTGCATCATGGGGCCGTTGCTCGGCCGATTGCGCAAAGCGACTGTTTCACTTCCCGGCGGCTGCATCATTGGCGCGCGCCCGATTGATTTGCATTTGAAAGGATTTCGCGCGCTCGGCGTAAAAATAAAAATCGAAGCGGGATACGTACATGCCACGGCTCCCAAGTTGAAAGGCGGCGATTTATTTCTGGGTGGCCGAGCGGGTCCGACCGTTTTAGGAACAGCGAATATCATGATGGCAGCCGCGCTTGCAGATGGTGTCACGATTATCGAGAGCGCTGCCTGCGAACCAGAAGTGGTGGATGTCGCCAATTTTCTAAATGAGATGGGCGCAAAAATAACCGGCGCCGGCAGTCCGACGATCACCATCAACGGCGTCAAAACTTTGCACGGCGCAGAACATGAAGTGATTCCTGATCGCATCGAAGCGGCGACTTTTGCCATCGCCGCCGCAGCGACGAACGGCGAAGTAACCATTCACGGAGCGCGCGCGGATCATTTACACGCGGTGTTCGATAAATTGCGAGAGGCTGGCGTAAAAATTGAACGGAACGGCGCGTCCCTGACAGTGAAGCGAAATGGAAAGCTAAAACCTGTGGATATCACGACGTTGCCGTATTCGGGATTTCCAACAGATGTTCAAGCGCAGATGATGGTGTTGATGGCGCTCACGCCGGGCATCAGCATCATTACCGAAAGAATTTTTGAATCGCGCTTTATGCACGTCAGCGAATTGGCGCGGCTCGGAGCAGATATTGCAATTGAAGGGCCGAGCGCCATCGTCAAAGGGGGCAAACCTTTGAGCGGCGCGCCGGTGATGGCAAGCGACTTGCGCGCGTCGGCGGCGTTGGTGATTGCTGGGTTGGCGGCGCGCGGCACCACGCAGGTCAATCGCGTTTATCATTTGGATCGCGGCTACGAAAAAATTGATGCGAAGCTGCGAAAGTTGGGAGCGCGCATCGAACGAGTCCAGGAAACATGAAAGCACTAATTGCCATCGCCATTATCGTCGCCGCCGCCATGGGCGGATGGGAAATTTATTCCTATTGGTTGGATGTGAAGGAAAAAGAGAGACAGAAATACAAGACGGAAGTGGTGCAGCAGCAAGCAGCGACCGCCAAACTCTCGGGCATGGTACCTCAGCTTGAACCGATCCTGGAAACAGCGCAGCGCCAAGGCGCGACTGGCCTGCGTAATTTTCTCGTCCGCTACGGGAAGACGATCAACGACCCGCGCCTGGCCTCCATTGAACTGGACTATGTCGTCCTCGTAGCGATGGATAATCCTGCCGAAGCGAGAAAAACTTTTGCGCGCGTGAAGCAACGGATTCCGCGCGAATCACCAGTTCACGCGCGAATCAAACAATTGGAGAAAACTTATCAATAAATCATTAACCAAAAGTTTCTCTGGAAGTTTTAGAAAATAATTTTATCATCGCTGCAAACCCAATCCCAAAAGATTATGGACCTCATCTTTAAATGTATTCATTGTGACCAGGAACTCGCCGTTAATCCTGCCGGAGCAGGCTCGGAAATCGAGTGCCCCACGTGCGGCCAGTCCATCACCATTCCAGACGCTGAGCCGCAAAATATTCGCTCGCTCAATCCAATTGCCAGTTCCGCCGCGGCGAAAGAAGTGAAACATTTCGCCGTCCCATTGCGCGGCACGCCGACCGAGGTTCTCATCAATAAAACCGTTCGCGCTCATGAGGTCGTTGCGAAGGAAGGCGATAAAAAACTTCGCATTCGGACGATCAAGCGCACGGAATGCCTCGAGGTCGGCCACGATAAATTTGACGAAACGGTTTCAGGATTTATCGGCAAACTCGGCCAGGAAAATGTCGTGACCGTGACGCCCATCACTTACAGCCATTTCGATTTGAACACCCGCCAGAATATGACCGACTACGGCGTCATCATTGTTTATAAAGGCTAAGAATTAGTTCGCGAGAGGTTGCTCGCCTTGACTTGAGAATACTGCTTCGTTACGGTCACGCCCATGAATTGTTGGTTTCTTCGCGCCGTTCTGCTTCTGATTTGCCTGCTCGCATTTCCGTTTCGTTCGCCCGCCCCATTGATTTTTGTTCCGGGCGAAGGTTTGAGATATGAGAAGGCAGGCGATACCAACGCTGGCAATTGGCAACGGGGCCGCGCCAAAGATCAGCTCGAAGTCGCACTGGCCGCGCTCGACCAAAAAGACCACAGCACCGCATTGAAAGCCGCCCGCCGCACTGTAAAAGTCTGGCCGCTCTCGGACTACGCGCCGCACGCGCAATTTGTGATTGGCCGTTGTTACGAAGCTGAAGGCAAGGATGAAAAAGCGTTCGCCGCTTATCAGAAAGTGCTCGAGAAATATCCGAAGATTGAAAACCATCAGGAAATTCTTCTGCGCCAATATCAAATCGCCACGCGCTTTCTCGCCGGACAATGGTTTAAACTCTTCGGTTACATCCCGTTCTTTCCGTCGATGGAAAAAACCGCCGTCATGTATGACAAAATTGTCAAAAACGGGCCTTACAGCGAAATCGCGCCAAAAGCCCAGATGGACATTGGTGCCGCGCGCGAAAAACAATCCAACTTTCCGCTGGCGGTCAAAGCGTACGAGCGCGCCGCCGATCGATACAACGACCGAAAAGACGTTGCCGCCGAGGCGTTTTACAAAGCCGGACTCGCTTACAACAAACAAGCCAGGACTGCTGAATACGATCAAAGCGTGGCCGCGCGAGCCATCGCCACTTTTACCGATTTCATCGCGCTTTTTCCGGGCGACGCGCGCGTGGCCGAAGCGCAGCAACTCATTGCGTCTTTAAAAAGCGAACAGGCGCGCGGCAGTTATCAAACCGCAAAGTTCTACGAAAAAAATAAACGCTGGGACGGCGCGTTGATTTATTACAACGAAGTGTTGCTCAAGGATCCCAAATCCCGACTTGCCTCTGTCGCGCGGGAGCGAATCGATTTGTTGAAAAGACGAGTTGGCCAAAACTAAATGAGATCGAGCGCGTTCATTTGTTTGCTGCCACTGCTTCTGCTCGCAGGTTGCGCCGGATATCAACTCGGCCCTACAAACGGAATGCTCGCAGGAGAAAAATCAGTCCAAATAAATCCGTTCGCCAATGAAACTCTGGAGCCTCGATTGAGCGAACCGGTCACCATGGAAGTCCGAAAACGATTGCAGCAAGACGGAACCTATAAACTCGCCACGCACAACGACGGCGACGTAATCCTGAACGGAGTCATCACGCGTTACGACCGCAGCGGAATTTCATTTCAGCCGCGCGATGTTCTTACCGTTCGCGACTACAATTTGACCGTCACCGCGCGCATTGTTGCCATTGACCGCCAGACCGGGAAAACCAACCTCAGCCAACTCGTCAAAGGCCGCACCACCGTTCGTGTCGGAAATGATTTAGCCAGCGCGGAACGCCAGGCCATCCCGCTTGTCGCCGCCGATTTGGCGCGAAATGCAGTTTCGGCTTTGGCAGATGGAACGTGGTAAACTTCTGTTATGCGAGCCGCAGCAAAATCCCGAATCATTCTCTATTCAGTTTTCGGATTTTTCCTTTTAGGAATTTATGTAGTAGCAGTTCCAAGGCGTATCGGTCATCGGCCCTCACCGCAAAATGTCTGCATCAATAATCT
>JBDSLX010000108.1:0-8636 GCA_039916145.1 Verrucomicrobiota bacterium
GACATCATCGGCTTCTCAAAAAGGAATGCAGGCGAAACCGACAAAGCCTCCGCCGCGCTCGTGAAAGACCTCAAGCAACGCGGCTTGCTCGACGAAACACTCGTCATTTGGGGCGGCGAATTCGGACGCACGCCGATGGTGCAAAACGGCGGCATCATGAATTCCAATTTAGGGCGCGACCATCATCCGCAGGCATTCTCGATGTGGCTGGCCGGTGGCGGTATCAAACCTGGCATCAGTTACGGAGCGACGGACGAAATGGGGTTTCACATCGCGGAAAATCCAGTCCACATCCACGACCTTCAAGCCACAATTCTCCATTGTCTCGGCTTCGATCACGAGCGGCTGACCTACACGCATCAAGGTCGCCAATTCCGCTTAACCGATGTGCATGGTCATGTCGTGAAGGACATACTCGCGTAGTTACCCTGAATTGATCGAATTCATTGCGGCGGACGAAGCGGTGAGGAAACGCGCGTCAAAAAAAATCGCGGCGCGAACCAGCTTCAACGCGAGCTACTTTTTTATTTTCTATTTCACCGTTTGGGTGCGGGCAGCAAATCGATGCCGGAATGATCCGCGCGAATTCGCAAGCGAATGCAACGGATGGCGTTTTGTTGCGCGTCGCTCCCGCTATGTCCGCCGGTGGCGAGATAGGAAATAAACAAAGTGCCGTCCGGCAATTCCATCGGTTTGCCGTAGCCATAAGAAGTATCCACGAGGAAGCCGTGATCTTTGGCGGGCGCAATCCACGTCACCCCGCCATCGTTGCTAAAAATAACGCGCAACCCGCCGCGCGCATAAGAACCATGCAGGCAAACCAACGTGCCGTCGCGCAACACCGTGAGACTCGGCGCATACATTCGCATTCCAAACGTCACCGGCTGCGTCCACGTTTTCCCTTTGTCGCTCGACCACGAAATATCGCCTTCCGGCCGTGCCATCATTACCCAACGCCCATCCGGCAATTCCGCCACGGTGCATTCCTGCAAATCGTGCGCGGCCTTGATGATCGAAAGCAGCTTCCAAGTCTTTCCGCGATTGGCGGAACGGAAAATTCCACATTGATCGGGAGCGCCTTGCGGACGTCCGTTGATCGCAAGCAACACCGAACCATCTTTCAATTTTGCGAACGGCCCGTCCGTCTCGTGAAAGTGCGGAGTGCCAAGTGGAGTCGGTTTTTTCTCCCACGTTTTTCCGTTATCAAATGAGCGAATGAAAAAAATATGCGGCGCGGGAATTTTCCCCGGCTCTTCCGGCTCGTCTCCCAAATAAATAAAAAAACAGCACAGCACCGTGCCGTCATCCAATTGGACGAACGCCGGATGCCGATCATCGGCGGGCGTATCGATCAACGTTTCCGGTTTGCTCCACGTTTTTCCTTCGTCCGTCGAGCGCGTGAACATGGCGCGCCCGCCCGTCGGCGCGACAATGTTCGTCGGCATTCCCATCCTGGAATATTCCTCGAAATTTTTCGGCGAATATTGCATCGGCGTGGAAACCGACGCGTGCCAATAACCCGCATTGAAACCAACAATCCACGTTCCGTTTTTCAAACGAATGGGCGACTCCCAACCGACAAAACCTCCCCAACCGGGAAACGGGTCAGGCTGATTGACGCCTGGCCCAACAATAATTCCGCGACACTCTTCTGGACGAAGTTTCGATTCGCCACTCTCCACCACTTTGACTCGCGGAGCTGGCGCGTGCTTCGGCGCAACCGCCAGCGATTTGTCCCGATCAACCCCGACGCATCCCCCTAACAGGCCTGTCACAAGCAAACTTCCCAGGAGGCTCCTCGCCTTCGTCATATTTTTTTGGTTCTGCATAAAATAATTTTCCAATCGGTCGAATTTGAATGACTCAAGGTTGCGGCGAATTTAATTTAGTCGGCGGCTTCTGTGATTGTTTGAACAACGCAAAAAACGTCTGCGGGTCGAGCACCTCGAAATTCATTTCGGGATTTTTGCGACGTAACGTAACCACCGCTTCGGTGACAGTCGCCGGGTTCACCCAAACGCAACGGAAAAAATAAAAACCTGGAACCGGATTGCCGCGTCCCTTGATCGCATTCGCCATCGCTCCGGCGATTTGCTCTGGCTCCTTCGAGTTGCAGGTGTCGTTGAAGAGTTCAAGAATCGGCATCCCTTTCCAAACCTGCGGCGCGGGATAAGTGCCGCGCGCCCCATGCACATCCGCGACAATTGTGGCGTAACCATCGGGCGCGAACTTTTGAAAAGCATCCTTCACCTCCGGCGAAGGTTGGTCGCGATCCAACACCATCGGCGCAATCGTCATGTCCGCTTCGCGGAAAAATTGTTGGTTATGCCGCACGAACAACGGCAGATATTCTTTGCGAATGCGATTGGGATTCATGTAACCCGCCGCGCTGGCATCGGCGGTGAAGGTGTCGGCGGGCGACGCAGTTTCGTAGAAATAGGAGATGAGGTCAGGATAAGTTTCGAGCAGATTGGGATTGACGCCCCACGCCAGCGGAATTTTTCCGCGAGCCGGGTTGTGCCAATGGTTCGGCAAAAAATCGTAGAGCGGCGTGGCCGAATCGTAATCCGCCATCAGAATACAAATGTAAGTTTTCTTCTCAAGCGCCACGAGTTTCACAACGCGTTTTTGTTTGAGGGGCTGGCGCGGAAATTGGCTGTGCAGCGACTGATTAAAACAGTCGCTGGAGATGGTGTTCTGGTAACAATTGAACGGCGACATCAGCCAGACCGTTTCCCATTCCGTCGGCACTTCCTTGTGAACGCTTTTGTGGTTGGGTTGATCGGAATATTTTGAGAAAGCAAAAAAGCCGGTCAATTCTGTCATGTGTTTTCCGGCGGATTGGCGAAGTGTTTCGGCCAGAATCATATTGTAAGTTTCCAAATCCAGACCCAGTCGTTGCTCGGGATCGTCGCCGGGCGTCTCGTCGCCCCACGGCGAGAGATCGAGAACGAACGCGAGGTTCTTCACCGCCCAATCGCGCGTCAACACGTAACCTGTGTCGCCCCGCGCGCGGGTGAAAAATGAATCTTCAAAGAGGCAAAGCAGGCGGGAGGAACATAATCCTTTCGCGAGATATTCACGAATGGCCCAACGATACGCGTCGTTCTTTTTGCTGCCCGTTTCCGCGCCGGTAAATTTTCCGCGCAAATCCTGGAGAACTTTCAATCGCCATTTCGGAAGGTAACGGTCGGCCAATTCCGGACTGAGTACGACGGCACCCTGAACTCCCGCAACAGTGGTCGCCACGTTCGCGCTGGCCGGCACGGCCGGATCCCAAATGATCGCGCCTTTGAGACGTTTCCCGGCGAGCTTCACCAACTCATCAAGATTGGTCAGCGACTTTTGTTTTCGTCCTTCCAGCCAGCGAC
The DNA here is from genome assembly GCA_039916145.1 of Verrucomicrobiota bacterium. GTDB lineage: Bacteria > Verrucomicrobiota > Verrucomicrobiia > Limisphaerales > CANJXF01 > CANJXF01. The sequence continues at coordinate 3,372 of JBDSLX010000108.1, forward strand.
CGTCCTTCGACAGCAAATCGAGCCAGAACTGCGGGCGCGTGTTGGTGCGAGAGAGCAAATACATTTCAGGCGACGTGCGATTAATAATTCCCTGCAAGGAAGCGACCGCCATCGCTTCATCGTAGGAGGCAGGCGTGCCGTCCTGCGCCAACGTGTAAGTGTAAAGTGACTTTGCCGTCTTGGTATTTTTCTCTTTGCCAAAAGCCGGAAAATGCAGCGCGAATAGCAAAAGTAGAAATAGAGTCGCGGTTTTGTTTTGTCTTTTTTGCATATGGATTATTTTTGAAAACCGCTTGGGGAAACGTCTATCAGTGGATGAAAAAGTTTTTTCCGAAAAGCGGGTTCGCGAAGAAAAATCGCTTGAAGAAAAGAATAACTGAAAGTCAGATGCCCTTCGTAGCCAGTGGTTTTTCCGTCCCACGTGTAAAACTCCGCACCGCGACCCGCTTCGTCCAGCACGCCGTTTTGAAAACCGCCGCCGTTGGGAAAAATTCCCTTTTCCTGCCGCTCTAACATTGCGCGCAAAATTTTATCGCCCTTCTCACGCTCGCCTACAATGTAATGCGCGGTAATAAAATAAATCGCGTCACTCACCATGCAGCCGCCGTTGAGACATTGGCCGAACGTGTCCGAGCCATCTTCGTTTCGTGGAATTCCATTCACTCCAATCGCTCCCGGATGAATCAAATAATCTCCGCGCCGAACCGGAGCCAATGTGATTGGCACGCCGAGATCAAATCGTTTGAAACCGACGGCTTCAATTTTCTTCCAAACACGATCTAAAATTTCGCGTCCTTGCGCTGGTTCAATCAAGTCGTAGCAAATCGCCACGCTGTTGATCATCGGCGATGAAAGATCGTGCAACTCGCCGTCCTCACTTTTCCACCACGCGAGCCAGCCAGTTTTGGGATTGAAAAATGTTTTTGCGTAAGACGCTTTCAAACGCTCTGCGCATAGCGTGTAGCGCTCTTGTTGCTCGCGACGTTTTAATTGTTTTTCCAAATCCGCCAGACATCGGAACGCGCGATAAATGAGTGCGTTGCAATAAGCGTCTTTGTGTCCGGCGTTGATCGTGTCGTAAGCCGAGCCAGCGCGCATCGGTTCGATGAGTGTTCCGTAATTTCCACTGTGGGTGGATTCGATCAATCCATCGCCGTCCACATCACGCTTCACCAAATATTCGGCGATGAATTCCAAACGCTCGATGCGCCGGTCCAGCCATTTGCGATCACCCGTCGCCTCGACGTAATCCCACGAGGCTATGAGCGGACTGGCATTGGCGTCCAGCATGTCCGCGTGATCCCAATACGCAAAAACTTCACCGCTCGGTTTTGTGCGATGATCCAGCCACCAATCAATCGTGCGCTGCATCGCATCGGACACGCGAATGTCCGAAGAAAATTTAGGCGTCAGCAAAGTTTGGTCAGCCCATTGATGCAACAGACAGCTCACCGGATCGCTGATGACGTTGTTGGCGAGAATTCCAGCGGGCGCGCTGAATTGTTTGTTCTGATCGCCCCATTGCGCGCTCGGTTGAAAAGCATTGAACCAACCGCGCCGCGCGCCGTGCCACATTGATTTGTCCTTCAAATTGGCAGGCGTTGGCAGAAAAACCGGTGTGAATGAAAGTGAAATTGTTTTGTTCAAAAGGGCGGCGGACAATTCCAAAGTAAAATCCACCGTGTGATTCGCGCGACTGCCCATCAGCCGCCCCTTGAGATGCGGATTGGGTTTGGCGGCGAGAAGCACCTGCCCCAAATCCGGCGCGCTGATGATGGCTGGTAATTGAAGTTTCCCAGAGGCGTCCCAAGTCGAGGACAACAATGTGGTCGCCGTGGCGCGCGGGTCGAAAGGAAATTCCAACTCCATGCCTTCGACATTTGTGAGCGCTGCGCCTTTCGCGCGAAAAGTCATTGTCAATTCATTCGCGCTGGAACGAATCCGCCATTCCAATTCGGCATTCGCGCCGAGTTCGAGTTGATACCGCGTTTCCGAAGAACTTATTTTTCCAACCTTCGTGTCAAACGTGTCGCCTGCGCGCCATTGCCCGCCTGTTTTAATTCGCAACCCAATATTTGTTCCGGCGCGCAATAAATTCAGTTTCGCCCGGTCGCCACCTTCCGTGTCCCAACTTAATCCCGGAACACGCGCCCGATTTGTATCGGCTTCAAATCGGAAAATAGTTTTTGGGTCAGCAGCAAAAATCTCCTGTGATAGTTGCGGCGCGCCAATGACAGCCAAACAAATTAGGACAATTTGTTTTATCATTGTCAGCCGAGAATTTCGCGGATGACTTCTCCATGCACATCGGTCAGCCGCCGGTCACTGCCGTTGTTGCGGAAGATTAATTTTTCGTGGTCAATTCCCAGTAGATGCAAAATCGTGGCGTGTAAATCATAGCCGTCGGTTTTGTCTTTGGCCGCGCGCCACGACCACTCATCGCTCTCTCCGTGCGCCACTCCATTTTTAATTCCTGCGCCAGCCAGCCAATTGACATACGTCCCGCCGTTGTGATCGCGACCGAGGCTGCCTTGGCTAAACGGCATCCGGCCAAATTCCGTGGTCCAAATGATCAGCGTGTCCTCGAACATTCCGCGCGCCTTCAAATCTTTCACCAGCGCGGCAGCGGGTTGGTCCATGCCCTTCGCGATGAGGCCGAGTTCCTTGTTGATGTCGGTGTGATTGTCCCAGTTGTTCGAGGCGCTGTCGCGACCGCACCAGACTTGGACGAAGCGAACGCCGCGTTCCAAAAGCCGCCGCGCCGTGAGACAATTGCGCCCGAAATCTTCCGTCGCCTTGTCATCAAGGCCATACGATTTTTTCGTTGTCTCAGTTTCGCCGGAGAGATCCAAAACTTCCGGCGCACTCAATTGCATTTTCGCCGCGAGTTCGTAGGAAGCGATGCGTGCATCGAGACGTGAGTCGCCTGGATTCTGCGCGAGATGTCCGCGATTCAATTTGTTCAACAGGGCCAAACCGTCAGCTTCACTTTTTTTTGTGATAAATTTTGCGGAGTCGGTGGGAAACAAATCGGCGATGGGATTTTTCGCGGAGGCACTGATGATCGTGCCGGAATGAGTCACGGGCAAAAAGCCGGATGAAAAACTTCCTTTGCCGTTGTAAGGCAGTCCGCGCGAATCGGGCAACACCACGAACGTCGGTAAATTATTATTCAGCGAACCGAGGCCGTAGGAAATCCACGCGCCCATGCAGGGGAAACCCGGCGTGAGAAATCCGCTGGTCTGCAAATAAACTCCCGGCCCATGCACATTCGTTTTCGAAGTCATCGCCATGAGAAAAGCCATGTCATCCACGCAGGTCGCGAGGTGCGGCAACGCGCTGCTCACCCAACGCTCAGATTGACCGTGCTGTTTCCAATCAAACGGACTTTTCATCAAATTGCCCGGCTGACTTTGCGAGGCTTCGACGTGTGCGCCAGGATCAAACTTTTCGCCGCTGCGCTTGATGAGTTCCGGTTTGTGATCGAACAAATCGACCTGGCTCGCGCCGCCATTCATGAATAACTGCACGATGCGTTTTACTTTCGCCGGATGATGCAAGCCGCCGTTGAAAGCGGGATTCGGTTTCAGCAACGTGTCCGCGAGCAGCCCTTCCGTGCTGAGCAAATGCGCCATCGCAATGCCGCCCAGCCCGCCGCCGAAGCGCCAGAGAAACTCGCGACGATTGAATGAATTCTGGTTCATGGAACTTGATTGGTCGTCGCAAATTTTATGGCGATAAACTCATTAAGCAGCGCAAAAAAAGATTGGTCCGTCCATAGACGGCTACCCGCGCTTCCATGGTTCGCGTGACGGAATCCTGCGACACAATTCGGTTGGTCACACCCAGCCCGCTCCACTGCAAAAGATTGGTCGAAATTTCATTGGTAAAAGTCAGCCCGCTTGTGCCGAGCCGCTCGCGATAATTCAAGACTAAATAAATTTGGCCGAGGTCGTTGGTTGACCTCGGTTGCAGCAACGCGCGACTCTCGGCGACGCGCGGATTGTTGTTCAGCGCGAATTCCACCGCGTTCACCAAACCGTCTCCGTCAGGATCCTCGCCCGCTCCACTGATGGCGCTATCCAGCAATTCCGCCGCAGTAAAATTTGCGCGCCGCCAACCCTCAAACATCGTCAACACCGTCAGAGCCACATTCGTGCTGATCGCAGTTCCGTGGCCATTGCGGAGAAACACCGTGTAATTTCCGGCTTGCGCAAAAGTCAGGTTGCTCAACGTCAATGTCATATTCGTCGCGCCGCTGATTCCCAAACCATTCGTCAAATCCGTTCCGTTGAAACGCCATTGGAAAACTGGCGTCGGCGAACCGCTCGCGCTGAAATTAAACGCAATTGCGCCGTCAACAATTCCCGTTTTATTCGTCGCTTGCGAAATATATGCGGGCGGACTCCAGGTGAGGAGTTGGTCCCAATTGGTGATGCCGATTTCCGCCAAAGCGAATTGAAATGCGCTCGGCCAGTTTGTCGTGTCGGCTTGTTTGAAAACATCGTAGATCGGTTTCGTCGTGTCGGGAGTCGCAATCGAATTGGTCACTCGCCGCCACAAGCCCAGATTCAATCCGCCTTCCTGCGAATGATCCACGTGACGATGCAAAATAAAGGAATCAATTCCAGGCAGATTGGCGATTTTGTGAAAAGCGTAACAATAAGCAGCGGCTTGGCGGCGTTCGCTCGTCTCGTTGTTGTCGGAGTGAAAACCTTGTTCAGATAAAATAATTCGGCGCTGCGTGTCCCGATACAGCAATTCGCTGCGACTCAGATATTGCGGCAATAGTTCAATATTTTTGAACGTGATCCGCGGCGAAGTCATCACGTTGGTGGTGGCGGTCGTGTCCAGCCAGGTGCGCGCTTCAAATAAATTCTCTGGATAAGGATGATGCGCGATGTGCCAATCAAAATCTCCACCGACCTTCGCGCGTGCCGCAAAGTAATCAAGGAAAGTTCGTGATGGAAAACCTTTGAGCGGATCGCCCAGATTGTTCACCGTCGCGGCCCAACTGTGATCGAGCGAAAGATAAACGCGCGATTGCCCAGCGCTCTTCCGCACGGCGGTGTGGCAAATCCGAACGGCGCGCAAATATTCTTCTGCCACTGTTTCCATCGGCGCTAAACCCATGTTGTACCAAAACCAATGCGCATCGACTTCGTTGCCGACAATGAAGTTCGCCACGCGTCCGTAAAGTCGGTCGGGACGTGAATAACGGTCCGCCAAAAATTCCATGCACGCTTTGAAATATTTCAAGCCGTT